>JAKUNJ010000006.1 GCA_022451965.1 Dehalococcoidia bacterium
CCTTCATGGTCATCATGTCCTTCATGGTCATCATGTCCTTCATGGTCATCATGTCCTTCATGATCATCATGTCCTTCATGGTCATCATGTCCTTCTTCAGAAAATTCTATCGGGTCTATACTTTCACCAATTTCAATTAGAATATCCTGGGATTTGGCTGAATTTTCTAGCAGTTCTACTAGACTTGTTGATTCATATTTCAATCCAACATAAAAAATTAGATCTGCATCTGCAATTTTTTTTGCATCTTGTGGGGAAGCCTCAAAACCATGTGGATCGACAGAATAAGGCATCAAAATATTTAGGTCAATATTATCATTACCTACCTGCTTAACGTATTCACCAATCATAGGTGTAGTCGCTAAAACGTTTAGTTTTTCTAATTCTTCGCTTTCAATTACAACTTCTGTACTATCATCTGGTGATACAACATCGGTTATTGCCTCTTCTGCACTTTCACATGCGAAAAAGATCATAACTGAAATGCTGATCAATGCTAGCTTTGATAGATGTTTAAGAAACATTTATTTTTCCTCCATAACTAAAATCTTTGGTAATTGATACTTTGTATCAAATGTTTTTTCAATTTATATTATTATAAACAAGTTTAAGGTGCTAAATATATAAAATTTATATCAATAATTTTTGATATGTAATATCAATAAATATAATAGCAACCTGTCAATTATACATTATTAATTTTTGATTTGCATAATTAATAATAATGATATTATGTATCAATTAAATTTACTATACATACATTGATTCCAAGATAGTAATATGATTTATAAATGAATTTGAAGTTACACATTATTGATACCTAGTCTCAAATATTATCAGTCTTGAATGTTTCTAATAATATCCTCTGGATTCATCTTTAATTGAATTATATACAAACCAAATTGTGTCTAGAGCTCTTACTTGACCTGGTCTATTGAACAATCTTTGTAGAAACCCTCCATCTGTGTCTTGATCTGGGAAAAATAATACTATCATAGGCGCTTCATTAGGATTATTAGCTGAGTTTCCGTTTGCAACACTTGCAATTGATACTTCAACTTCTCTCATACCATTGCACTCAGCTTTAGCATACCCTATTCCATTTTCACCATATTCATAACCTGTCATAACGCTATTTACATTTGATCTAAAAGACTCTTTTATCCAGCTAATATCCGTTATAGTTGTTCCAACAGGACATATCAAAATATATATTTCATCAAGTATATTACCATCACCATCAAAATCTATTACAGGGAATCCTTTTTCTAAGCTGAAAGTAGGGGCATCGCCAATACTTGGATCAATTAAGGTTTGAGAATATGTTGTATAGGCCCAATTTTCAATAATTGCTATAGCAGTAGGTGTAGCAGTAGCAGTAGGTGTAGCAGTAGCAGTAGGTGTAGGTATAGGCGTAGAAGTCATGGTAGCATTTGGTTGGGGTGTAGGAGTCATAGTGGGAGTAGGAGTCATAGTAGGAGTAGGAGTCATAGTAGGAGTAGGAGTTATAGTAGGTGTAGGTGTCATAGTGGGTGTAGGTGTCATAGTGGGGGTAGGTGTTGGTGTTGGTATAACAACGTCACAACTCACTTTATCTGACCAGCAGACTGGTCCAAGTCCTCTTATGTCATTTATCGGATTATCTTCTATTTTTATAGATTTTAGGCTATTCAATGTAAATATTGGCCTTACATCTCCAATATTATTATCATTCGCAATTAAGATGCTTAGGTAATCTTTATTTGATAAGGCATAAATATTTGAAACTTGATTTTCAGAAAAATCTAGTAACTCTAATGAGTTAATATTTTCTAATGAAGAAATATCACTAATATAATTAGAATTTAAGTTTAACTGCTTTAGATTAAATAATCCTGACAGAGGTGCAATTGACCTAATATCGTTTTCAAATAAATTTAAGTTTGTTATTTTAGTTAGATTGCTCAATGGTGTCAGATTCAAGATTTGATTATTTGGTAGGTCTAAACTAGTGATATTGTAAGCAAATTCTATTCCAGTTAAGTCCGAAATTCCTCTTCCTGACCCAGATAAAGAGTTCAACTTTTGCATATCACTTTCTGTTATATTTCCATCTATTTTATTTATCTCAAATCGAATGATTTTTTCTAAATTAATGTCTGGTATAAATACATCAGGTGAAGTCGGAGTGGGTGTAGATGTTGGGGTGTTGTAGACATAAGCTTCTCTATATTTTGAAGAATCAGATGATTTACTTATGGTTGGCAAGATCTTTCTCTCAAAATTTCTAGTATTCTCTTTCTCTTCATCAATAATTTGAGTAGGAATTGGATTTTGAGATATAGGATCGAGAGGACTTTGAGTAGGTAAAATAATATTATCCACCATATTTGGTGATTGATTTTCAGCTTCGGCACATGCTGAGAGCACAATTATAGAAAGAATAAATATATATTTTTTCATTAAATTACTTTTTTTTAATTATAGGATTTTTTTTTGGTATTCCATTTCTTCTTGGATAACCTTTTGGCGTTTTGCTATTTTTTTTCCAAATTATAAAATTATCTTTTGGTAAATATTTGGGGGCTTCAATGAGAATGATATCAGTTTTTTTAATACCTAAAATTTTTGTAATATATTTAGACTGTTCAAGTTCAATCTTTGGGAATTCACCTTTTGCAGTTATTACAAATCCACCAACCCTTAATAAAGGAACTGATAGTTCAGCTAGAGTTGGAAGCTTAGCTAATGCCCTTGTTAGAACAATGTCATATTTTTCTCTTTCTTCAGAAACTCCCAACAATTCTGCTCTATTGCACTGTGTATTTATTTTTCTTAATTCCATTATCGAAATAATTTCTTCGATAAATTCGCATTTTTTTTCCGATGAATCAACAAGTTTTAAGTCTAAGTCTGGGTAGATAAACTTAATTGGTAATGAAGGAATTCCCGCACCAGTTCCTAAGTCTAATACATGTAAGTTTTCTTTCAGATATAAATTATTATTTTTATAATTCTTAATCGCTTTGATGTATCTAAATGACCTTATAAGTAAGAAGTCAACTATTTCATCAATACTTTTATATCCTGTAAGATTAAAATTTTTAGATGTTTCGAATAATTTATTACTAAAAAAAATTAATTTCTCTATTACTTCATTTGAAAAATCAATATCTAATTCAAGTAAACTTTTTTTTACTTTTTCCAATTTATCTTTCGTATAATATAACTAAAGTTATAATATATTACCTTCAATAAAATTGTTATGAAAATATGTGTTTGTATTAAAGAAGTACCTGATTCAGATGTTCCTTCAAATAAACTTAAGATAGATAATGAAAATCTAGAAATAAAGCCAACTGAAAATATTTCAAATATAGTAAACACATTTGATCTTAATGCAGTTGAACTGGCATTGAGGTTCTCTGAAAATTTTGAAAATTCTTCTATATCAATAATTTCGGTAGGTCACAATCTTACAAGTGATGTAATAAAAAAGCCTATAGCCATGGGAGCAGATGAAATAATTACTTGCGACGAAGAAGGCTTAAATAATCTCGATATTAATGCAATTTCTCATATTATTTCTAAAATTATTGAAAAAACAGGACCATATGATGTTATTTTTTCAGGTAGACACGCCTCAGACTTTGATATGGCAACTGTACCATTCGCACTTTCTGAAATTTTGTCAATTCCAATTGTGAATATCGTGAAAAGCATCAAGATTGAGGGTGAAAACCTAATTCTAGATAGAGTTATTACTGATGGCCTTCAAGTCATAGAAGCTAAATTACCATTAATTATTACTGCTGGGAATCAAGTAGGAGATCCAAGATATCCTACTCTAAAAGGTATAATGGCTGCATCCAAAAAAGAAATAAAAAACTTCACTTTAGATGATTTAGAAATTAGTAAAAATGAAATAAATTCTAAAGTAAATCTTGAGGAAATATATTTTCCAAAAAATGATAATCAAGTAGAAATTATTGAAGGAAAAGATAATAAAGAGAAAGCTGCAATCTTGATTTCTAAGTTGAGAGAAGAGGGAATAATATAAATGAATATATTATCGATAATTTTTAATGAAAATGATAAGTTTGATGATTCTTGTTTAGAGATATTTTCATTTATAGATATTTTAAGTTCTGATAGTAATATTTCATCACTATGTTTTGGTGGAGATAAAAAAATAATTTCTAAGTTGCCAACTGATGAAAATTTTTATATTGATATAAATTCTGAAACAGAAAACCCCTCTCATATCATTGATACTATTGAGAAATTTCTTGAAAATAAATCGTTTGATTATATATTGTTCCAAAAAGATGATTTTTCAAATTATATTGCACCTGCAATATCATACAGGAAAAAATTTCCCTATTTACCAGATGTAAAGGCTTTAATAAATAAAAATTCAGATTTGAAATTTATAAGACCAATTCATGGTGAGGCAGCCGAAGGTGTTTACAGCATAAGTCAAGAAACAACAATTGTTCTTAAGATAAGAAAAAGTTCCTTTGAGAAGAAAGAGTTGTTAGATACTTATAATGATGTTAAAGATATTATCCTTACTGAAGCCAAAAATAATACTTTTAGGATACTTGAAACACAAAGATCAAAACCTCAAGGTATTCAACTTGAGGAGGCCGAAATAGTCATTTCTGGAGGAAGGGGATTAGGTAGTAAAGATGGTTTTAACTACATTAGAGAACTTGCCTCGATATTGAATGGGGCAGTTGGGGCATCAAGAGCTGCTGTTGAGTCAGAATGGATAGAGCCTACTAATTTAGTAGGACTTACAGGTAAATGGATTAGCCCTTCGCTTTATATGACTTTTGGTATATCAGGGGCTAGTCAACATTTAGCAGGGTGTTCAAATTCAAAAAATATAATTTCAGTTAATACAGATCCTGATGCATCTATATTTAATCATTCTAGATTTGGTGTGGTTGCAGATTGCAATGAATTTATAAAAGAAATTATTGAAGAGTTGAAAAATTCAAATTAGTAAATTAAAAAATATTTTTATAAGTTTTCTAATTTCTGTAATTTTTCTTTTCTCAGGAGATCGTTCACATATCTCTTATGTTGATAAAATTACTTCTGGAGTTCAGTTTGATATTATTTCATGGGAATTTAAGAATTTTCCAAAAAAATATTTTACTATTTTTAGCTCTGCAGATCTTAAAGAGGATCAAGTTCGTAAAGCCCTTTTGGGTGATAATGAAATTAGTCTAAACGAAATTGAGTTATTTTTAGAAAAAGAAGTCTCAAAAAAAATAAAGAATAAACTAAATAAAAATTTTTTATTTCCACCTTTAGATTTTACTTTTCAAAAAACACCTAAAGTCTTAATTATTTCTCCAAGAGATAGGATTTATCAAGAATTTGCGATGTTAATTTCTCCTGAAATTACTTCTGAAAGAATTTCAGATATAGAAAGGAAAATTTATGAAAAAAATTTATCAGGAATTATAGTTAACACAGGTGGATTTGCTGCTTATCCTAGTCTCATAAAGAAAAGATCAGATTATGACTATATTGTTTCAACAATAGCTCACGAATGGCTCCATCAATACTTATTTTTTTCTCCTCTTGGTCAGTCATATTTCCAAGGAGGTGAAATGATATCTCTTAATGAATCTTTAGCTGATATTTTTGGAGAAGAAATATCAGGCTCCAATGAAAAAAATATTTTTTATCCCGATGATTTTTATAACAATTTCATGAAAGAAACAAGATTAGAAACAGATAGATTATTATCTAATAATCAAGTACAAGAAGCTGAAATTTATATGGAAAATAGAAGGCTTATGTTGAATAAAAATGGTTATAAAATAAGAAAAATTAATCAAGCCTATTTTGCATTCCATGGTAACTATGGATCTTCACCATCTTCAATTTCAGATTACGATCAAAAATTAAGATTATTAAGAACTGAATACAAATATCTAAATGATTATATTGATGATCTAAAAAAAATAGACTCAATTGAAGAATTTAACAGATTAATAATTCTAAAAACGACTGAAAATTAATAAAATAATATATAATTGTAATTATGGAATTTCTAAAGAGGACATTTGGTATTGCTAAATCATATAGACCCCCTTCAGGAGGAGGTCGTGAGGAATATGATATTTCCTTTCAAGAATTTTTTGATAATCTCAAAAAAAATATACCTTTCTTAAATAATTTACCCAATGGAAATAAATCGTATATTGTTATTGGATTAGTTATATTGTTAATTATTTGGGCAGCATCAGGAATATATACAGTTGGCCCTGATCAACAAGCAGCTACAAGAATGTTTGGAAAATTTCAGTCAATTCAAGGTAATGGATTGCATTGGTGGTGGCCTTCTCCTATAGGTAAAACAGATACAGTTGTTGTTACTGCTACCAGACAATTAGAACTAGGATTTAGATCCGAAGGCCAGGAAATAACTAAACCTGTCAGATATGAATCAATGATGATCACAGGTGATGAAAACCTTGTAGATGTTCAAACTGTAATTCAATATAAAATTATAGACTTAAGGAAATATTTATTCTTTGTTGATGACCCAGGAGAACAAGACCGTGATGTAAGCCCTGGAAGTCCAGATGGAGTTACATTACGAGATATAACTGAGACTGCTCTTAGACAAGTAGTAGGTAAGAGAAATATCGATGATGTTCTAACTACTCAAAAAGGTGAAGTTCAGGATGAAGTTCTCAGGCTAATGAAATCCCTTGCGGAAAATTACAATACAGGTCTTGAAATAATTGCAGTAAGATTACAAAATGTTAACCCACCTGTACAAGTTCAGGATGCTTTTGATGACGTAACCCGTGCTAGAGAAGAAAGAGATCGTATAATTAATTTGGCTCAAGCATATCAAGAATCAGAAATTCCAAAAGCTATCGGTGAAGCAGCTAAAATAACTGAGTCTGCAAATGCTTTCAAGCAAGGAAGGATTGCAAGAGCAGAAGGTGAAGCAGAAGGGTTTAAAAAACTGCTTGAAGCTTATGAAAAATCTCCAGATGTTACAAGGCAAAGACTTTATCTTGAAATGGTCGAAAGAGTCTTTCCAAATTTTAATAAGTACATCATTAATGATTCCAAAATTTTACCTCTATTAGATATAGAACCAAACTAATAAATTATGAAAAAAACAACTCCAATATTAATAGGATTAGCAATACTAGCAGTAGTAGGGTTTCAATCAATATTTACCGTTGATGAAACAGAAGTAGCTATCGTAACAACTTTTGGTGAGTTTAAGGCCTCATACACTGACCCTGGATTAAAAACAAAAGTTCCATTTATTGATTCTGTTACTAAATTTGATAAAAGGCTCCAGAGAGTTGATGTGCCACCTGAAACGATTCTAACAGAAGATAAAAAAAGAATTAGAGTCGACGCATATGCTAGATATAAGATCATAAACCCATTGCTATTTTTCAAAAATCTTACTAATGAAACTACAGCTGATTCTCGAATTGGAAGTATTGTTGCTTCTAGATTAAGAGAAGAAATTGCTCAAGATACACAAGATGAGGTAATTTCAGAAAAACGTGAATCTGTAATGAAAGCAGTTACAAATACATCTAATTTATTTGAAATTTCCGAGCCTGAAGCATTATCTATGGATAGCGGTTTGCAAAGTCCTGATTTGTCATTTTTTTCAAAATCACCTGGTGATAATTCTTTTAGTCCTGTAACCTCTGATATGAAGGCTGCTATCTTAAATAATACCTTAGATGCAACCATAGAGCTAAAATATTTTATCCCCTTGCAAGATGTATGGGGAGTTGAAATTATAGATGTAAGAATAAAACGAGCTGACTTCCCAGATGAAGTTGAAGCCTCAATATTCGAAAGAATGGTAGCTGAGAGATTTAGAAAGTCTAGTGCATTTAGAGCTGAAGGAGAACAACAAGATAAAGAAATTCGAGCTTTCGTTGATAGGGAAGTGGAAATAACACTTGAAACAGCAAATGGTCAAGCTGCTATAACTCGAGGTGAGGGTGAAGCTCTTGCTATTGAAGCATTAGCTGAAGCTTTGAAATCCGACCCAGAATTCTATGGATTTGTAAGATCTTTAGAAGCATATGAAAATTCTTTAGATGGATCAACAATTATTTTGGATCCAACAAGTGAATTATTTAAGTACTTAGAAACATATTCAAACACTAAATAGTTTTAGTCAAAACTTGTATTTCTATTAGCCTTGAGATCTTCCCAGACATCATTTATTGAAACCATATTAGTGCCTAACTGTTGACCTGTGGTTCTCTTTCCTCCAGCAGATTCAAGGAAACCATAAACTATACCAATAGCATATCCGTCCTTATCAAGTATAGGACCTCCTGAATCTCCGGGATCAGCAGCAGCATCAAAGACTACAATAGAAACTTTTGAATCAACTTCATCTCCCCTATAATATGATTTGCCTTTCTCAAATTGAAGTGTTGTATCAGCTAACTTTACATAACTTATAATACCTGAATGGCTTGAAGGTACCCCTGGGTTCCCAGCTGAGTATCCTAAAGTAAAAACATCTTTTCCAATATCTCTAACATCAACCTCTCTTGTTTTTATTGGTTCAATGCCATGATCTAATTTTATGGCAGCTAAATCTCTCTTCCTATCAACTCCAAATACATTACCTGCAAAGCTTGTATATCCTGCCGCTTCGCCAGACATTGGTATATGAACTATCACATTTTTATTTGAACCAACTACGTGTTCATTAGTTATAATCCATCCCTCTTCTATTACCCAGCCTGTTCCAGTGCTATTTCCAACCTCAATCATCAATACTTTTTCTCTATTCTTTTGATAAATATCATAAGCTGCATCGAAACTATATATACTTTGCGGAGTAGGTGTAGGTTGTGGGGTTGGCATAGGTGCTAGCTGAGGAACTACTTCTGGTATAAATTCTTCTATAATAAAATTATCTCTTTCTTTAGAAAACTCATTAACATCATTAGCATAAACTTCTGCAATCTCTTTTGCAATCTCCTTAACACTTTCTTCTTGAAAAGGTATAACTGTAGGTGTAGGCTGAGGAGTTGAAGTTGGTAATGGAGTCGGAATAGGTTGTGGGGTAGCTGTACTTATATTATTTATATTATCCATTGAAATTCTTAGTGCTCTTGCATCAATAGTAGCTTCTATATCAACTGCTTCACCACAGGAAAATGAAATTATAATAATTAAAAAAAATCTTTTCATAATTTCATTTTATTCAAATCTAAAATTATTGCTGAAATTAGTTGTGTCATTCTATACTCATTTAATTCATCAGATAATAATAGGTTGTTTAGTATCGCAATTGAAATATTTTGTTCAAATGAGCCTAATCCAACACAAGAAACTAATCCTGAATGACCAAAAGTCTCTGAGTTATCATTAGAACTTATATTTATTATCTTACTATTTAATCTTACTCCTAGGCCTAGTTTAGTAAACTTTAGTTCACTATTATAATCATTTCCTTCTATATGAGATCTCAAAATATTCTTTTTAAATTTTCTTCTTAACCATTTATTATTATTTATAAGTTCGTTATAGAATTTTGCTAAATCATAACTATTTGAAATACAAGTTCCTGAAATTAGTGGAATCTGATTCGCATAAAAAATATTAAATATTGTTGGAATAGTTGTAAGTTTCGAAGAGTTATGTCTAATTATTTTTTTTGGATATTTTTGTGTTCTTGAATTGAAAGATATGCTACTTAATCCCAGAGGATCTCCTACTAAATCTTTGAAATTTTCTTCAAATGTTTTATTGGTAACTCTATAAATGAGTTCTCCTAATATCCAACCATAAGTTACCTCATGATAAGCAATTCTTTCTCCAGGTTCTGATTCTGGAATGTAATTTTCTATCCATCTCGATACCCTATTTAAGTCTGTGTAATCTCTATCAGACAGACTTGAGGTTAGTGAGACTCCTGAAGAATGTGTGAGCACATGTTTTATAGTAATTTTATCTTTATTTTTCTTTCCAAATTCTGGCCAAAATTTACATATAGGATCGTTAAAATTTATAATTTCTTTTTCAACAAGCTTCCAAATTATTGCAGCTATTAATGGTTTTCCAGCAGAAAAAATATAAAAAGAACTGGTTTCACCTATTTTTTCAAACTCTTTTATAAATTTATTTTTACTAAATACAGATATAGATAAATCTTTAATAAAGCCCTTTTCAGTAAGTTCCTTTATTACTTTTTCAGTATTTATGGGAACCATTTATGATTTGAAAGGAATAGTTTGTGGACCCTCTGGTAAAACACATATTGAAGGATTACTAATTTTAGTTTTAATTTCTTCAATAATTTTTTCAACATTTTCTATTTTTGAAAGATGAGCTTCTGAAGTATCTAATTCATTAAGTTTTGAATATAAAAACACTTTATTTTTTTCTTGTAATTGAGCTTGAATTTGTAACTGCCATTGATCAGGCTCTAATGTGTCACTATTTCTTAGACGTTCAATATATTCTTCAGGATTATTTACAGATTTCAGTAATTTTTCATAAGGGCTATTAAATGGAATTCCATCTGAGCACTCTGAGATTGCAATTATGTATCCTCCCGGTTTTGTTATTTGGGAAGCAGCAGAAACACCCTTAATTGTTTGGTATAGATTTTGATCCAAAGGATATCCGGAATTTGAAGTAATAACTAAATCATACAGTTTTTTAGTTTCTATCATTGAATCTTTTCTTACTTCATTACAAGCAATACTATGTTCTGAAAATAAATCACCTGAAAAGATCCCAGTGATGTGGTTTTCTCTATTCAGAGTTAGATCAACTGAAAAATCAGGTTTTAATACTCTTGATATCTCACTTATTTCTTCATGAATAGGATTACCTTCAATAATTCCCCAAGAAGATTTGAGATTATTTATTCGATCATAATCATGTAAGTTCATAATTGTTTCTATTCCTGCAAGACCTGGAGCTGTCATTTTGGGACCCCCTGAAAATCCCGCAAAAAAATGTGGTTCTACGAATCCTGTTGTAATTCTTAAATCGCAGGAAATCCATTCTTTATTAATTAAAATAGGAGTTTTTTTTGATGTTTTACCTAAATTTTTAAGATTAGAGCTATCCTCTGAATCATGGATTATAATTGTAGTATTAGAAATTATTTCAGTATTAAATATTTCATTAATTTCTTCTTTTGTAGTTGCTCTATGGCTTCCAGTAGCAATGAATATTATTAGATCTTCTTTTCTTATACCATCAAAAGTTTTTAGTAAAGAATTAATTATTTCATTTCTAGGTTGAGCTCTAGTATGATCACAAACTGAAACCCCAACTTTCATTCCCTTTTTGTAAAGAGATCCTAATGGGAGTGAGTCAATAGGATTTTCTAGTGACTCAATAATTTTACTTACTGGATCAGATAATTTTTTTTTATGATTAGGTAATAAAACATCTGAATTATCAGGCAACTCAAAATACACACCCTCCTTACCATAATCCATCTTAATCTTCATTTTTACTCCGTTTAATTAAGATTCCTACATTATTAGATATTTTTAATGCCTCAGGTTTATTAATCTTTACTTCAACTTCCAATACCTTTTCATTTCTTAGGCATAGAAAAGCTATCTCTTTACCCATTGTTTCAATTAGTTCAAAATTATTTTTTTCAACTAATTCTTTGATTGAATAACTTATATTTTTATAATCTACAGTTTCTTCTATCTTATCTCTATTATTTTTCTTAATTTTTTCAATAAAAAGACTTAAGTCAATTATGACTGGCTGTTTTGTATTCTTTTCCCAATTATTTATTCCTATCACAGAATAAAATTTTAGACCCTCAATAAAAATCTTATCGTAGTTTTTCATAATCAATAAATATGCCTTCCTCCATCTAAGTAAATTTTTTCACCTGTAATAAAATCATTTTTTAGTAACATTTCGATACATTCATTTATTTCAGACATTTTTGCAATTCTTTGTATAGGTCCAAGATTGATTTTTTGAGGTATACGATCTGGCTCATCCGCAGGAGGCAACATAGCTCCAAAAGCTATTTCATTAACTTGGAAATTTGGTGCCATAGATACTGCTAAAGATTTAGTCAGTCCAAATATTCCTGATTTAGAGACTCCATATGAAAACCTATTAGTTCTTGCTGTTTTCCAGTCACTAATATTAATTATTTTTCCCTTACTTAGATTTTTATTTTTGAAAATATTTTGAGCTAAAATAAAAGGTGCCAATACATTTACAAAATAGTCTTCTCTTAACTCATTAATTGTAGTATTTTCTAAATTATTTTTTCTAAATGTTGATGCATTATTTATTAATATACTTATTGGTCCTAAAGATGCATTTACTTTTTTGTAGAGTTCTAAGCATTCAGACTCTACTGAAAGATTTGCATTAAAGATTTCTGATTCAACATTATTACTCATAACTTCATTTAAAGTTCTAATTGCATTTTCTTTAGAATTATTATAATGAATTGCTACATTAACCCCAAGTTTAGATAAATGAATTGCTATTTCTCTACCAATTCTATTCGCAGAACCCGTGATCAGGGCATATTTACCTTTAATTTCCAAAATAAAAGCCTTACCTTATTAAGTCAAGAAACTCGTTCCTTGTTCTACTATCTGACTTAAAACTTCCAAATAATGAGCTGGTTACCATTTCTGTTCCGGGCATTTTTACTCCCCTCATACTTGAGCATAAATGTTGAGCAGTAATTACAACACCTGCTCCTAAAGCATCAGTTTTTTCATAAATAGCCTCACCAATTTGTTCTGTCAATCTTTCTTGTACCTGTAATCTTCTTGCAAACATTAATGCAATTCTAGGCAATTTTGAAAGACCTATAACTCTATCTTTAGGCAAATATCCAATATGAATTTTTCCAAAAAAAGGTAAAAGATGGTGTTCGCATAAAGAGTAAAAACTTATATTTCTTACAGTTACTATTTGGTCATGTTTTACATCAAACAATGCATTATTAATAATTGAATCTATGTCAGCACTATAGCCTTCAAGAAGTTCTTCATACGCTTTTGCTACTCTCTTAGGTGTATCTTCAGTTCCTTTTTTATCAATATCATCTTTAAGACTATCTAAAATATTTTTAAAAGATTCTTCTATGATTTTTTTATCTACTTTACCTATTTTATCCTCCTGCAATAGATGGCAAAAAATGCACTTCTGTTTCTGGTTCTAGTTCTTGTAAAAGGCCTTTTCTTGTAGCAGAAAAACCACAAATGGCAGCTAAACCTGGCTTTATTCTCTCTTCTTCTACAAGATGCTCTTTAGTTCCAGGAAACATTTTTTCTAGATTATCTATAACTTCTCTTAAGGTTTTTCCTTGAACTTCTATGAAGTCTTGATTATTTGTAGCCTTTTTTAATTGGTAAGGCAAAAAAACTTTAGCCAATTTATAAAACCTCTAGAATTTTTCTTGGATTCATTGGTGTTTCAAATAATCTTTTCCCAATAGCATTATTAATTGCATTTCCAACAGCTGCTAATGGTGGAACTATAGGTACCTCTCCAACACCTCTTACACCAAAAGGATGAAGTGGATTAGGTACTTCTACAAGTATCACATCTATGTTTGGCATATCTAAAGCTGTTGGCATTCTATAATCTAAAAAACTAGTATTTGCCATACTTCCATCATTTTCAATATAGTACTCTTCATTTAAAGCCCATCCAATACCTTGAACAGCACCACCCTTAATTTGTCCTTCCACATAAGCAGGATAAATTGCTTTTCCAACATCTTGGATAGCTGTGTATTTAATGACATCTGTTTTTCCTGTTTGGGGATCAATTTCAATATCACAAATCCCTACCCCAAATCCGTTTCCTGCTACAGATAAATTAACTGAAGCAGTCGATGTTACTGGTCCTCCAGTAGGATTTATTTTTGATGCTAATTCTGAAATATCTATTTTTCTTTTTGAATCTTCAGAAATAAAAATACCTTTATCAAAAACAATTGCAGATTCAGGTTCTTCCCAAAGTATCGAAACTCTTCTTTTCATTTCTTCAATCAATTTATTTGCTGCTTGCCAACCTGCATATCCTGTTGCATATGTAGTTCTAGAACCACCAGTAGTTTGAGTAAATCCAATAGTATCAGTATCTGGAATTGATGGGTGTATACTTTCTGCGGGTATTCCAAGAGTCTCTGCAACTTGCATAGATATTGAAGTTCTTGATCCTCCGATATCAGCTGAACCTTCATTCAATGCTATATTACCGTCATCCTGAAGCATTAGATCTACAGTTGATCTACCTCCTCCATTATGCCAGTAACCACAAGAAAGCCCTCTACCATAAATCTTATTTTTATTTCTTTTATTAATTTTTGAATTCCAATGCTCACTATGTTTTGCGGCTTCTAAAGTTTGGATAAAACCTATCTTGTGAAATAGTACTCCATCAGGTTTTCTAGTTCCTTCTTTAGAAGCATTATTGATTCTAAAATCAATTTTATCCCAAGTCATTTTTTCGCATATTTCGTCTATAACACTTTCTACTGCAAATGATACTTGAGGTGAACCAGGAGCCCTATAAGCAGCAGATTTAGGTTTATTAACCAAAACGTCAAATGCATCTACTTGTATGTTAGGGATGTTATAGCATGCAAGGCAACAAACAGATCCGGCTGCTATTGCAGAACCTGGAAAGGCACCTGCTTCAAACTTTAGATCTACCAATCCAGACTGTATTTTTCCATCATTACTTACACCCATCTTAACTATGACTTTACCACCTGGAGCAGGACCTGATCCTTGAAACACTGATACTCTATCCATAATCATCTTTACCGGTCTATAACCTGATTTTTTTGATAAAATAGCCGCAATTGGAGGTAGGTATACTTTAGTTTTACCTCCAAATCCTCCTCCAATTTCAACTGGAAAGGTTGTCACTTTTGAAACTGATAAATCTAGAAACCCAGCTGTTAGATCTCTAACTGCAAATTGTCCTTGAGTACTAGACCATAATGATAAATGATCATTTTCGTCCCAATGAGCTGTAGCATTATGAGGTTCAATATATCCTTGATGAACCATTTTAAGATTGAATTCTCTTTCAATTATAAGATCGCTTTTTTCAAATCCATCTTTTATATTTCCTAATGCATGTCTAAAATGTTGAGCAATATTGCTGTTTCTAACTTTCTCTCCTAAATGATCAGATTCTAAATCTTCTAAGATTATTGGCGCATTTTTAGCTATGGCTTCATCTACATTTTTTACGGGATCTAAGACTTCATATTCAACTTTTATTAATTTACATGCTTCCTTAGCAGTATTTCTATCTTTTGCTGAAACTGCAGCAACTGCATGACCTTTATAAAGTACCTTTTTACTAGCTAAAATATTATCAGCGTCTCTTTTAATAGATTTATTTCCGTCAGGCTTTTGATTAATTGGTATATCTTTTGATGTAATCACAGAAAAAACACCTTCCATTTTTTCTGCCTTGGATGTATCTATTGAAATAATTTTTGCATGAGCATACGGACTTCTTAATGTTTCTGCCCAAATCAGATTAGGTAGCTTGACATCTGCTCCATATATAGCTCGCCCTGTAACCTTATCATAACCATCATGCCTAATAGGATTGGTACCAATTACCTTATAATCCTTTTTTGATTCAAAATTTATTGTCATACTTATTATGTTCCTTTCAAAAAAAAACCGTGATACTAAATTTTATAATTATGTTAATAAAACTCACAGATCACGGTTTTAATTTTCAATTTTTTTTTGTCTTGGGATTAGTCAGATATTTTCCCTAACACGTTTAGAATTTTTCCTGGTTTCATTGGTGCATCATAGAATCTTTTACCAAGAGCGTCGTGAAGAGCATTACCAATTGCTCCAACAGGAGGACAAATAGGTACTTCTCCCACACCTCTAACTCCAAACGGATGTCCTGGATTTGGTACTTCTACTATGATTGTTTCAATGTTTGGCAGGTCTAATGCTGTAGGCATTCTGTAATCTAGGTAAGAAGTATTAGCCTGAGACCCATCATCTTTCATATAATACTCTTCATTTAGAGCCCAACCTATTCCTTGTACTGCTCCACCAGCCATTTGACCTTTTACGTATGCAGGATAAATAGCTGTTCCAACATCTTGTACTACAGTATATCTTGCAATATCTGTTTTACCTGTTTCAGGGTCAACATCTATATCAACAATGTGAGTCCCGAATGCACCTCCAGCTGATTCAAGGTCTACGCTACCTGTTGATGAAGCGGGTCCTCCTGTATTATCAAGATTGGATGCTAGTTCTTTGAAAGAGAACTTCAATTCTGGATCTTTTGTTGCAAAAAATGTTCCATCTTCAAAGTCAATATCATTTTTATCTAGTGACCAAATTATTGAACATCTTTCTTTTAGAACTTCAATTAGATTTTCTGCTGCTTTGACAGCGGCAAACCCTGTAGCATAAGTTGTTCTTGATCCTCCTGTTACATCTGCATAACCAGCTGTATCTGTATCTCCAACTGATGGTATGAAATTCTCTACTCCTATACCTAAAACTTCAGCAGCTTGCATTGAGATTGATGTTCTTGTTCCTCCAATGTCAGTTGAACCTTCAACTAGTGCGACAGAACCATCATTATTCACTGTGAGTGAAACAGCAGATTTTAATCCTACATTAAACCAGTACCCTGAAGCTACTCCTCTTCCCCTTACTCTTCCTTGAGGGGGTGTACCTAAATCAGAATTCCAATGGTCACTTGATTTTGCTGCTTCTAATACTTCAACATTTCCTATTTTAGGGAATACGACTCCATCAGCTCTTCTAGTATCCTCTTTAGAAGCATTTCTGAGCCTAAAGTCAATTGGATCCATATTATGTAATCTGGCTAACTCATCAGAAACAGTTTCTGCAGCAAAAGCAGCTTGAGGTGAACCAGGTGCCCTGTATGCAGCTGATTTAGGTTTATTTACCACAATATCATATCCATCTATTCTAGTATTTGGAATATCATAAGGAGCAAAAATACATTGAACAGCAGCTCCTACCGCTGCTCCGGGGAAACCACCAGCTTCCAATTTTATTGAAGTTTCAGCAGCAATAATATTAGCATCTTTATCTGTTCCCATTTTTACAGTTATAGTTCCTCCTGGAGCAGGTCCTGAAGCTTGAAAAACGCTTGACCTCTCCATTACAGCTTTAACTGGTCTTTGAGATTTCTTTGACAGGATTGAAACAACAGGTTCCAAATAGACAGGTATCTTACCACCAAATCCTCCTCCAATTTCAAGGGGAGTTACCTTTATTCTTGATACATCCATGTCTAGTATAGCTGCCGTTGAAGTCCTTACAGGAAAAGCCCCTTGTGTAGACGTCCATACCTTAATTCTGTCATCTTCATCCCAATGAGCAGTTGCATTATGTGGCTCAATATAACCCTGGTGAACCATTTGGAGAGTAAATGTTTTTTCTACTACGTGGACAGCATCCTTAAATGCTTTATCTGGATCACCAAATTCATGCCTTGTTATAGAGGCAATATTAGTATTGCTTACTTTTTCACCGATATGGTCTCCTACAAGATCTTCTAGAAGAATTGGAGCATTTTCTTTAGTAGCATCTTCTACATTAGTTACAGACTCAAGTACTTCATATTCGACTTTAACTTTTGAAGCCGCATAATCAGCTACATATCTATCTACCGCTGCAACAGCTGCAACAGCATGACCTTTGTATAGAGCTTTTTTTGTTCCCATTATATTTTCTGAAGACCATGATATATTCTCGGTACCTTCACCATGATCAATCCAACTATCTGCTAACTTAGGTAGATCCTTACCAGTCATCACTGCAAAAACACCATCAACCTTTTCGGCTTCAGATGTATCTATATTTTTGATTACAGCATGTGCATGTGGACTTCTTACAATAGATGCCCAAATCAACCCTGGAAGCTTTATATCTGCTCCATAAATTGCTCTTCCAGTAACTTTATCGTATCCATCATGCCGTATTGGATTAGATCCAATTACTTTATAATTTTTTGAGTCTGATACATTTACCATAATATTCTCCTTTTATTATGAATTCTTTGCAGCCTTCTGAACTGCTTTAATTATATTTTCGTAACCTGTACATCGGCATAGATTGCCTGCAAGCCAATGTCTAATTCTTTCTTCACTAGGATCAGGTTCATTATCTAGCAATCCCTTTGCAGCTACTAAAAATCCAGGAGTACAAATTCCACACTGCAAAGCAGCTTCTTCTAGAAAAGCTTGTTGCAGAGGATGTAACCCTTCAGGTGTAGCCATTCCTTCAACTGTTTCAATATTTTGTCCATCAACTTCAGCTGCAAGCACTAAGCATGAATCAACGATTCTATCGTTTACTGATACTGTACATGCACCACAGTTACCATCCAAACATCCTTCTTTACTACCTGTAAGACCTACGATTTCTCTAAGTGCATCTAACAAGCTAACGTATGGATCAGTGAGAAATTCTTCGGGTCTACCATTTATAGTAGTTTTAACATGAATCTTTTCAGTGGCCATTCTATCCTCCTATTCTTTCTAGTGACTTAGTTAGAGTTCTTTTAGTTAGAACTTCAACCAAATGTTGTCTTTGTTCAACTGTACCTCTCATATCTTCAATAGGAGAACATTCAGTTTTAGCAATACTTGCAGCTTCACTGAAAGATGACTCATTAGCATCTTTTCCTATTAATGACTCAGAGGCTTTTTTTGCAAATACTGGAGTTGGACCAACTGAAGCTAATGCTATTCTTGCATCCTTAATCTTTCCATCTGACCCTAATAAAATACTTGATCCGACGGCTGCCACTGCAATGTCCATTTCGTTTCTTGGTATAAATCTTTCATAAGCAGAACCGAAGTTTTCTCCTTGATTAGGTATATCTATTGAAACTAACATTTCACCCTTACCTAGTGCATTAGCTCCAGGTCCTGTACAAAATTCTTCAACAGGAATATCTCTTCCACCAGAAGGCCCTTCAACATGTGCAACAGCTGAATGAACTATTAGTGGGCAAATACCATCAGCAGATGGGGTTGAATTACATAAATTTCCTCCGAATCCTGATCTAGACTGAATTTGTATGCCTCCAATTAATGAAGCGGCATCTATTAATCCCGGGAATAATTCACTAATTTCTTTATCTTCGTAAAGCATATGACAAGGGACAGCTCCACCAATTTTTAAGTTATCTTTGCTATTTTTTACCTCAGTCAATTCAGGTATCTTTTTTACATCAACTACAACATCTAAATCAAATCGTCCGCCTCTTACTTGAACCAATAGATCTGTTCCCCCTGCCATTGGCCTAGCTTTATCTCCATGTTTAGTTAATATCTCCACAGCCTCTTCCACTGTTGAGGGTGCAGCATATGCAAATGGTTGCATCATGACTCCTTTCGAGTTTTATCTCTAGTTTATCTCTTTCTTCTTCTTATTATTTTATAACTCTTTACTCAAGAATCAAAGAGTTATAAAAATTTTTTAAGGTTATTTAACTTTTCCTACTCTATTTAAAGAGCCAATCAAGAGTAATGCTCCCATAGCAATAATAATAAAACTCGTAAATCCTATAAACATAAAAGTGAAAGATATTGATATAAATTCTCCTAAATAACCTACTAATATTGCACCCAAAGCTACTGAACCCCAACTAAGTTGGCTAATACTCATTACCCTTCCTCTAAACTTTTCTTCAACATTTGATTGGATTATAGTTGAACTCATAGTATTAAATATTACTTTTGAAAATGAAAGTAAGGAAAATATTATAAATACGTTCTTTATACCAAAGCTTGTACCCAAAAGTATAAGAGAAATAGATAAGATTATTCCAAATAAAAAATAGAATATATACATATTTATTTTTTGGCCAAAAATAATCAAAAAAGTCGTTGATAATAAGCCTGAAATACCTCCAAATAGTAGTAGCTGTCCGTAGGTTTCAGAATTCCCATCTAATAAATCTGTCGTAAGCGCGGGTAGGAGGACTTCATTTGACCCAGCAGTTATGCCAACTAGTAAACCAATTAATGTTATGTTTCTTATAGTTTTGTTAGAAAATAAATATTTTGCCCCAGATATAAGATCATTTTTTATGCTTTGTCGACCCATATCTTTAGGTACGAAATGTAGAGAAGAATCCATTTTTAATAAAGTGATGAAAGTTAATATATAAGAGCTACCAATTATAAAAAAAAGTCCTTCTAGCCCTAGCTTCATAACAATTGGATGAAATAGAGAAGGACCAATTATTCCCGATACCCCAAATACTATTGAGTACATAGATATACCTACTGCAAGAGATTCTTTTTTTACTAATTTTGCAATCATGGATGCTCTTGATGGAATATCTATTGCTAGTAAGCAACCTGTAAAAAAACTAATAATAATCAAAATCAGTGGATTCATCAGATTTATAAAAATTATTATCCCTGTTAGAACGGTTAAGATAGCAAAAAAGAATCTAGTAGTTTGAAGAATTCTTAATCTATTATATTTGTCTGCTATTACTCCGCCAAAAATACTAAATAGTAATACAGGGGTTAAATTTGCACTTGATACTAGGCCTAGTAGCGCTTCTGAATCTGTCATGGTTCTCATTAGCCAAAGTCTTCCATAAATTAATGCCCACATTCCTATATTTGAAAATAATGCAGCTACCCAAAATAAAGAATATTCTCTAGAAAAAAATAATTCTACAAAAGGTTGATCTCTAATTATCATCTGGGTAAAGTCTTTTAGAGTGAAACTCTAAATCACCACCTAAGCTTTTGTTAATTAGGATTTTTTTTGTAAGTAAGTGTAAACCATAATCCCAAGTGAAACCAATAGCACCATGAAGTTGATGGGATAACCATGATAATTTATCTAGTTCGGTGTCACATTTGATTTTTGTCATAGATACTTTTTTTGAAAATTCCTTGGTATCTATGTTTTTTGATGTATTTCTAATTAATTCTCTAGTTTCATTAATTGAAATAAATATTTCTGAGCATTTATGTTGTAATGATTGGAATCCACCTATTTTTTTACCAAATGCCTCTCTGTTAGATATATATTCAATAGTTTTATCGAATATTTTTTGACTTAAACCTATTGATTCTGAGCATTGAGCAAGGAGTGATAAATTAAAAATTTGTTCTAAGATTTGTTCAGAGACATCGAAATCAATGATATGTTTTTTTTCTACTTCGTAATCATTGAAAACCAATTCAACAACTTTGTCTCCTATAAGACTTATTTTTTCATTTCTGGGAATTAATAAATTATTTGGAATAATAAATAACTTAATTTTGCTATTATTTTTTCCTACGATAATTGTATCTGTAGAATCATTAAAAAATTCTAAATTTACAATTTTTCCACTTAATATAAAATCATTATCTTTCATTTGAAAATTAATAAATTTCTTTGATTCAAACTGATTTGATATAGAGCTGGTGATAATTTTTTTAGATGAAGATAGTTTTTCGATTAGTTTTGAAGAATTTTGTTTGTCAATATTTTGAAGATTAAAAATACCTGAAATCAAGTTATTTATGATTGGTCCATTACATAGATAATATCCCCATTTTTCCATAAATAGGCAAAAGTCAAAAAAATCTAATCCAAATCCTCCGAATTTTTCATCTGTTAGCATACCTAAATAACCTAATTTTGAAACATCTTCATAACCATATCGATATTCATTTAAATTTTCAGCTTTTTGATTCAATTTTCTAAAGTCTACTTTGTCAGAAAATGCATTATCTAATGATTCTAAAATCATTTTTTGTGACTCATTTATATTGAAATCTATCATCTTGGTAGTCCTAATCCTCTTTGAGCGATTATATTTTTTTGAATTTCATTAGTTCCTCCAAGAATACCTCCTGAAACAAAAAAGAATCTATTTTTTATTATTCTTTCTGCAAATAAATCATTATTTTTAGTATCAAGAAAAATAGATTTGGATTTCAATAACTTGAATGCGTAATCATGAATATCAATATTTATTTCGGTTGCTAATATTTTGCTCATTGATGGTTCCATATGAATTTCGTTGCTTTGTTCTTTGATCCACAAGGCTTTATAGGTCATTATTTTCGCAGACTCTAAATTAGCCCTTAGTATTGCTAAGTTATTTTTAATTTCAGGATTTTCTATAAGATTATTTTTATAGCAATAATCTACAAGATCATCTAGGCATCTTTCAGCCCATCCAATGTAATCAATTCCAGATCTTTCAAAATTTAACAAATCTAGAGCAATCATCCATCCATCATGTAATTTACCGATAACATTATCTGCTGAAACTTTTACCCCTTTAAAAACGACTTCATTAAACGAAGATTTACCAGAGATATTCTTGATGGGGTTAACTTTTATTCCAGGGTCGTTCATATCTAATAAAAGTAATGATAGCCCTTTATGTCTTTTAGTATCTGGTTGAGTTCTAATTAATATGAACATTCTATTTGCTCGATGGGCGAGTGTGGTCCAAATTTTAGATCCATTAATAGTAATGGTATTTGACTCTTCATCATAATCACCTTTGGTTGTTATTGATGCTAAATCTGATCCTGAATTAGGTTCAGAATAACCTTGACACCATTGGGACTTACCCGATGTTATTTCTGTAAGAAATTTTTTCTTTTGATATTCAGAGCCATATTTCAATATCGTGGGCCCAATCATTCTAACGCCAAATCTATCATTGCCAGGAGCCATCCTATATGCCATTGTTTCTGAAAGTATTATTGACTTAGAAAAATCATCACCTAATCCACCATACTCTTTTGGCCAAGAAGGTGCTATCCATTTTTTTTTAGATAATGCATTCTTAATTTTATTAGATATATCCCAATGGCTATCTAAACTTTCATCAGGATAATTTTGCCAATTATTAGGCAAAAAGTTATCTAGCAAAGAGTTTAATTCTTTTTTGAATGATAAATCTTCTTCTGAAAACATTGAAATTCGAAATTATATTAAAATATTCTAATTATACTTTAAATTGGTATTTCATTATTCCTTTTTTCAAATTCGTCTATAGAATTTAGACGCTTAATTTTTTGCCTCGAAGCTAAATTTGATTTTATGATATTTTTTTCATCCTCAGACTTAGCGGATTCAAATCCAAATCTCTCGAAAGATAGTTGTGATTTTTTCTTTGGGTATTTTTGAAATGGGAACCCAGCAGTTCTTCCCAAAAGATTAAGGAGAGTTATAGATGCTCCTCTTGGTTTGTATTGACCTTGTTCCCATTCACTAATAGTTTGCTGCCTTACACCTAATTCATTGGCAAGCTTTGTCTGAGAGTTTCCAATATGATCTCTGAGTGCAAGAACTGTTTCAGAATTCCACTCAAAATTATTAATTTTATTGATGTTATTTATAACCATAGAAAAAGGTTATTTTAATTTTTTTATCATCGCATAGGATTTTTTAATCGAATTTTTATAACTTTAGAAATTAAAGAAATTTAATTTTAGCCAATTTTTGAATAACGTTAGAGATAGTTTAGTTTGTCATAAATGAATAAATATTTTTTCTTATGACATAAAATAATTATGATAGATGTTTCATCAGCAAAAAATATTTTATGAATCTTTTATATAAGAATAAATTTTATACTAATTATTATTTCGGATTGTTATTATTATTTTTATTTTCTTTTTTTATAAGAATAATAGGTCTAAATTGGGATGATGGGTTTCTTTTTCATCCTGATGAAAGAGCAATTCTTATGCATACATACGAGATTAGTTTCTCTTCTTTATCAAGGGGATTTGAAATTTTTGATGCAAGTAAAAGTTCTATAAATCCTCAATGGTTTAATTATGGTTCGTTACCTATATATTTCTTAAAATTATCTTCAATACTTATAGGTTTTTTTTATAACTTAGATATTTATGAACTAAGATATCCTGGTAGACTTTTTTCCATAATTATAGATTCATTATCAGTTGTTTTTATAACAATTTTATCTAGTTTTTTTGTTGGTAGAAAATGGAGCTTTTTATCAGGAATATTTCTTACTTTTTCAGTAATAAATATTCAAAATAGTCATTTTTATACTACTGATATTTTTATTACATTTTTCATAATTATTTTGATTATCACAAGTTATAAGAATATTGAAAATCCAACAACTAAGATATCAATTTTTCTTGCCCTATTTTTTTCAATGGGTTTGGCTTTCAAATTTTCTTTTTTACCATCTATTATTCCAATATTTTTTTCTTATTTTTTTGTTTACAGGTCAAATTATCTTTCTAGATATGAATTCCTAAAATTATTATTAATTTTCTTTTTTTCTGTAATATGCTTTTTGGCTATTTTTCAACCTTATATGTTTTTGGATTACTCTACCTATATTTCTCATATCTTAGAACAATCTAAGATGGTAAGAGGTATTTATGATTTTCCTTACACAAGGCAATACGAAAATACTTGGAATTATGTTTATCAATTTGATCAATTATTTAAATGGGGACTAGGACCTATACTTGGAACTATTTGTTATTTAGGATTTATTTATTTTATTTTTTATACTTACAAATATAAATCCAAATTAGGTTTCATGATCCTGTTATGGGTTATTATTTATGTAATTATAAATGGCAACTTTCAGGTGAAATTTATGAGATACTTTTTACCTGTAGTTCCTTTTTTAGTTCTTTTTGGAACGGTTTTATTAAGAGACCTAAATAAAAAAATATTACAATTCTCAAAAAAATATTTTTACGTAAGATATTTATTGTTATTGTTGTTACTGGTTCCAATAATTCACTTCTCAATCTCATTTATAAATGGAATATACCTTACTGATCATCCAGCTGTTTTAGCATCTAAGTGGTTAGAGGAAAATAATAGCTCTAAAATTTCTGTAGTTCAGGACCATTGGGAAGAATCTATTCCAAACTCTTCAAAAATAAATTTAGTTCACGAACGTTTGGAGTTATATAATATGGATTCTGAAGATAAGTTCGATAAAATTTTTTCAAATTTATCATCAGCAGATTATTATGTTATTTTTTCAAATAGGCTATATGGAACAATTCCTCGTTTAGAAGAAAGATATCCTGCCTCTTATTTATTTTATGAAAAATTATTTGATGGATCTTTAGGTTTTGAAATAGTTAATTTTCAAAAACAATCTATGAATTGGTTATCTATAAATTATTCAGAAAATTATTTTGAAAGGATAAATATTATTAAGCCTGAAAAAATTTCAAATTATGAGGATAAATTCCTAATAAATATAGATTTAGGATTTTCAGATGAAAGTTTTTCTGTTTATGACCATCCAAATGTGATAATTTTCAAAAATAATAAAAATTATACTAAGGAACAGCTATTTGAAATCTCCAATATTACAAATTCAAATGATAACTTCCAATTTAATTTTTTCTCTGAGGATTATTATAAAAAATACCCCAAAAATAATTCAATAAATGAAAAAAATATATTTAATTCCCAAATGTATCAAGATGGTAATACGGATATATTAAAGGTTATTTCATGGATAGTTATAATTAGTTTACTGGGATACTTGTCTGTGCCTATTTTTTATAAGTTATTTATAAATTTTCCGGATTTTGGTTTTTCTTTTTATAAATTTTTTGGATTACTATCTTTTTCTTACATTATTTGGATTCTTACATCCTATGATTTTATAGATTTTAAGCTTACTGATATTTTATTTGTATTAATGATTACATTTGTAATTTCTTTTTTCATTTATTTTAGAAATAAGCAAGAAATTAATTTTTATATAAAAAGATCCTATAAACAAATTCTTACAGTAGAGTTATTATTCTTATTATTAATTTCCTTAGGAATAATAATAAGAATCCTAAATCCTGATCTTTGGCATCCTCATAGAGGAGGTGAGAAGCCAATGGACTTAGCTTATTTGAATGCTATTGTAAGATCTTTTGATATGCCTCCTTTTGATCCATGGTTTTCAGGCTACTCCTTAAATTATTACTACTTTGGACAATTTATTGTTTCAGTCTTAGTTAAATTAACAGGAATACCAACTAATATTAGCTACAATTTAGCTATTCCAACTTTTTTTGCTTATACAGGTTCAATTATTTTTGGATTTTCTTCAGGTTTTGTATATCTTTACAAAAAAGCAAGGGGTATAGATGCTAATTGGTTTAAGACTCCTCTATATATTGGATTCTTTGCTCTTTTTTCTGTTCTTATCTTTGGAAATATTGATGGATTAATTCAGCTAATAAATATAATTTTTGATAGACAAGATTTCTTTGACTATTGGAGAAGTACTAGAATAATTTCTATGAATTCTTCTGGATTAGAAATAAATGAATTTCCTTTTTTTACATTTTTATTTGCAGATTTACATGCTCATTTGCTTAGTATACCTTTGTTAATTTCATTAATTACAGTTTCATTTATTTTTTATTATGAGTTTTTTAATAATAATTATGTGTATAAAAATTTAATCATTCTAAGTTACTTAGCTCTAATAACCGGATCAATTCAAGCAACAAATACTTGGGATTATCCAATTTCAATTACAATTGTTTTCATTTCTATAATATTTTCAACTTTATTTTCAGGAGCCCAGAAACTAGAAAAGTTTAGGTTTCTTGTTATTTATGGATCATTTTACTTTTTTATGACTAAAATACTTTTTTATGATTTTGAGAAAAATTTTATTATGCCAAATTTAGGTATTTCTTTTTCAAGCTGGCAAACACCAATTTTTTCAATATTTCAAATATCATATTTGCCTATAATTATAATATTTTTATTCTCTTTTATTTATCTAAAGAATTTATTTGGTAAGAGAATATTTTTTCCTAAAATAAACTTAAAATTTTTAAGATATAAAATTTTAGCTCTGTCTATTATTTTTATTCTATATTTTTCAATACTAATTATTCTTCAGCTTTTTACAATTCTGCTTTTTTCAATTTTAATTGTTTTCATTCTATCGATTGCAGTAATAAAGCTGGTTTTATTTGAAGGCGATTCAAAGTTATTTCTCTGGATAAGTTTGTTGATTTTTCTAGGATTATCTTTACCAATATTTACAGATATTTTTGTTATTAATGATGATATCAATAGGATGAATACTGTATTTAAGTTTCATTTCCAGTCTTGGATACTACTTAACTTAGGAGTATCTTTACTAATTCCTATTATTTTTCAGGAAATAGATAAAAAAGTAATTAAGAGTCTAACTTTATCACTTATTTCTGTTCTAGTTTTTGTAGGAATGATTTATCCTATTTATTCAATTAGGCCAAGAATTTTAGATAGATTTAATAATGATTATAAGGGTCTTGATGGAATAGATTATATGAAGACTTCTACTTACTTGCAAACTGGAAGTTCAATAGATTTATCTAGCACATATTTTGCTACACAATGGATTAATAATAATGTTCAAGGTAATCCAATAATTATAGAAGCTTCTAAGGATCTATATACCTGGTCCTCGAATATATCTATAAATACAGGACTCCCTTCTGTTTTAGGTTGGGATTGGCATCAAAAACAACAAAGATCCTTAAGTCCTGATATGGTAAATTTAAGAAAAAAGCAGATTGATGAATTTTATTCAACAAATTCCTTACAATACTTAGAAGACTTTTTAGATTATTACTCAGTAGAACTGATCATATTTGGACCTATTGAAAGAATACATTATCCAGATTTCAACATAAGATTTAATCAAAATATGAAGAATAAAATTAATGAAATTTATAACAGTAGTGATTATATAATTTATGAATATAAACAATAAGTCTATATTTTTTGATATTTATGGAACTCTCGCGGGTTTTTACCCTGAAAGAGAAAAAATACAAAGAAAAATTTTGAGTAAACATAATATTTTCTTATCTGAATCTCAAATCTTAAGTGGTTATAAAGAAGCTGATGAGTTTATGGTTTATCAAAAGAAGGTTAAGCCTCTTAGATTAATGAATAAAAATGAACTTCAGATATTTTTTTCCGCTTATGAAAGCAAAATATTAGAAAAAAATAATATATTTATTGATAAAAATAAAACTTTAGAAATATGGGATGAAATATCTAAAGAAAAGTATGAATTGAAAATTTTTTCAGATGTGTATGAGAACCTTGAGTATCTACGAGACAAAAAGATTATTTGTGCAGGAATTACTAACATGAATATATCAGGTAAAAAATTAATTCAGGACCTAAAACTTCAAAAACACTTAGAATTTATAATTACCTCTTATGATTGTAAATCAGAAAAACCTAATCCAAAGATTTTTGAATATTGTCTTAAAAAATCAGGAGCAAAGAAAAAAAATTCTTATTTAGTGGGAGATCAAATTGAATCTGACATAAAAGGAGCTAAAGATTTTGGAATTACTCCCATACTGATAGATAGGTATAATCACTACAAAGAGTTCAATTTATCAGAAAAGATTTCTAATCTTGATGGTCTAAAAAAAATATTTTAGACCATCAAGACAATAAATTTACGCGTCGAAAGATAGATAGAACTCATACGGATGAGGTCTTAATCTAACTGGATCAACATCATTTTCTCTCTTAAAATCAATCCATGATCTTATAATATCCTCTGTAAAGACTCCTCCCTTAAGTAGAAAGTCATGGTCTTCTTCTAGAGCATTTAAGGCTTCTTCAAGGCTTGAAGGTACCTGTGGTAACTTTGCTTGCTCTTCAGCTGGCATTTCAAATAAATCCTGTTCCAATGGATCGCCTGGATCGTAACCATTTTCAATACCATCTAAACCTGCTAATAACATCGCTGAGAAAGTTAGGTAAGGATTACAAGTAGGATCAGCTGATCTAAATTCAATTCTTTTTGCTGCAGGATTTTGGAAATACATAGGAACCCTACAAGCAGCCGATCTATTTCTAGCAGACAAAGCTAAAATAGTTGGAGCTTCGAAGCCTGGTGTAAGTCTTTTATAAGAATTAGTGGTTGGAGCAGCTAAAGCCATTAGTGCTTTTCCATGCTTTATTAATCCTCCCGTATAATTTAATCCTAATTGGGAAAATCCTCCATAAAGATCTCCAGCAAATAAAGGCTTTCCATCTTTCCAAATAGACTGATGTGTATGCATACCCGTACCATTATCTTCGAAAATTGGCTTAGGCATAAATGTTGCTACTTTTCCATGTCTTTTAGCAACATTTTTTACAACATACTTATATGCCATTACATTATCAGCTGTTTCTAGTAAAGTATTGTAAACTATATCAATTTCACCTTGACCACCTGTAGCAACTTCGTGGTGCTGTTTTTCAACTTTTATACCGAATGAATCCTGCATAACTCTTATCATTTCGTTTCTAATACCTTGTTGAGTATCAACAGGAGAAACAGGAAAATATCCACCCTTATGTCTAGGTCTATGAGATTTATTTAATGTAACTCCATCTAACATATGGCTTTCACCTGAATTCCATATTCCTTCATCAGAATCAACATGATGGAATCCATGATTAGGTCCATAATCGAAACTAGCAGAATCAAAAATAAAGAATTCAACTTCAGGACCCCAAAAGGAAGTATCTCCAATCCCAGTACTCTTGAGATATTCTTGGGCTTTCTTGGCTACATTTCTTGGATCTTTAGAGTAAAGCTCGCCAGATACTGGATCTTTAATATCAGCGATAACTGTAACCTGACCGTCAACAAATGGATCAATCTTTACTGTAGACTTATCTGGTACTAAAAGCATATCAGACTCATCAATGGATTGAAAACCTCTAATACTTGATCCGTCAAATCCTGTACCGTTAGCAAAAAGACTATCCGTAACTTCACTTATAGGAACGGAAACATGTTGCCATATACCTGGCAGATCGATAAATTTTATATCTAGTACATCGCATCCATTATCTTGCATTAATTTTAGTGCTTCTTTAGATTCATTAGCCATTTAGAAACTCCTGTCTTAAAATAATAATTGTTATTCTATAATAACTAGTATGTGTTACAAAATTGTAAATAAATATCAAACTAAATATCAAACTATGAATAAAGAAGAAAAAATCGTTAAATTAGGTAAGAATTATATAAATGATTGGATCAAGAAAAATCCTAACAAAAGATTTGATCTAAGTAACCTCTCATTTGAAGGTGTAGATTTTTCTGGATGGAGATTTTCAAAATCATCATTTAACAATTCAAAATTTATAAATTGTGATTTCTCTAATTCAGATTTATCAGAAGTATCTGCTTTAGGAGTTAATTTTACGGGTTCAATGTTTATCAAATCTGCTTTGTACAGAGCAAATTTATCAAGATCAATATGCATTGATGTAAACTTTGAAAATGCTTGGTTATATCGATGCGTATTTACAAATTCTAAAATTATAAACTGTAATTTTCATTTAGCTAAGATTCAAAAAGTTAGATGGCCAGTTGGATTTAGACTAGATTAGTTGACTGTTCTTTACGAAAAGATTTATTTTATTAGAGTCTTTTTGTTTATTTGATTCTACTCCTGAAGAAACATCTATCCCCCAAGGGTTATATTGATTTATAAATTTATTGATATTATTTGGATTTAGACCACCAGCTATTATTATGTTTTTGTTGAAAATTTTTTTATATTTAGACCAATCGAAAGTTTTTCCGGTGCCTCCTGCTGCAGTATCTGAATATGTATCCAAAATGATGAATTCTGAAACTTTTGAAAAAGATTCTATTTTTTCTCCTAATTTTTCTATGCTCATATTTTCTATAATATGAATCACTTTTATTACAGGTATCAATGATTTTGAAATATATTCAGTATTTTCATTCCCACATAGTTGTACTAGGTCTAGATTAAATTTTTTAGAAATTTCATTCATTTTTTCTACATTTTCATCAAGGAATAATCCAACTTTTTGAATTTTAGCTTTCTTTTCTTTTCTATATTTATCAATATATTTAGAAATAGATTTTGCTGTAAATTCATCTAAATATCTAATTGATTTTTTGATAAAGTTCAGTCCAATAAAATCCACATCTAAATCAATCAATAGTTTTGCTATATCATTATTTTTCACTCCACAAATCTTAATTTTTGGATTATTATCTTTCATTTATTTACGGATATTTCTGAAATTATTTTTCTAATATTATTTGATTTAATAATTGATTCTCCAATAAGCAAACCATTGGCTCCAGAATCTATCATTCTTTTGACATCTTGTGAGTTTTTTATTCCACTCTCTGCAATTTTATAAATACCAGTAGGAATATATTTAGAAATTTTTTCAAAATTCTCTAAATTAGTTGTGAGATTATCAAGATCTCGGTTATTTATACCTATAATATTGATATCAGTTTTTAATGCCATATTAAGCTCTTTTAGATTATGGACTTCTACAATAACACTCAATCCTATTTCTTTTGCTATTTCATAAAGTCTTAAGTATTCATTTTCATCAAGTATTCTTGCTATAAGTAGAATGCAATCTGCTCCTAAATATCTCGCCTCATAAATTTGATATTCATCAAAAATAAAATCTTTTTGTAAAACAGGAATTTCTTTTGGCTTTGATATTTCTAGAACATTAATTAGATCTTCATTGCTTCCTTCAAAATAATCTTCTTCAGTCAAAACAGATATAGCATCAGTGCCTGATTCAATATAAATTTTTGCTTGATTCTTGGGTATTAAGTCTTTATCTAAAACTCCTCCAGATGGTGATTTTCTTTTCATCTCTGAAATCAGGATATTTTTTTTTTGAAATATATTTTCTAGATTGTAGATTTCATCATAATTTGGACTTAAGCTTTGTAACTCAAGTAAGGATAAGACTTTTTTTTTGATTTCAAGCCTTTGTTTTTTCTTTTTAACTATTTCTTCTAATATTCCCATATTTATTTGTTAGTCAAATTGATAAGATTTTTGAGTTTAGTTTTTGCATTACCGTTTAGAACATTTTCTTTAGCTACGTAATAGCATTCTTCAATACTAGACTCAATATCAGCAAGATAAAGTGCAACAGAAGAGTTTATTAATATAGAATGGAGTACTGACTTTTCTTCTTCTTCTGAAGGCTCTTTAACTAATTCAAAGGTATTGATAATTTTTCTAGCTGATTCTTTTGGAGAATTAACTACTAAGTATTTTGATTCATATCCTTTTTGAAAATCTATTGTTTCTTCCTTGAAATTATTTCTTGAATCGTATAATTTTGTTACGTTATCTATTTCAATTTCATCTGCTCCTGAATCGCCACTAACAGTTATTACTCTTTCTGAATTTAGAATCTTAGCTGCTTCTGCTAATTTTTTTGCAATATTATTATTCGTAGTTCCAATGATCTGTTTTTTTACACCAGCAGGATTTGTCAAAGGCCCTAGAAAATTAAAAATTGTTCTGATACCTATCTCACGTCTTAATGGAGCAGCAAATTTCATTGAAGGATGGAATGATTGAGCAAATATAAAAGTCAGGTCTATTTCATGTAAACACTTTTCTACTTTTTCGCTATCAATAAGAATATTTACACCTAATTCTTCAAGAACATCCGCTGATCCTGAATTACCTGACATAGCTCTGTTCCCATGTTTTGCGACAGGTATTCCTAATGAAGATATTAGAATTGCTGAAGCTGTAGAAATATTAAACCATTTCAAACCACTGCCACCAGTACCACATACATCAATAGCATTTGGTTTGGATTTTATTTTTACAGAAAATTCTCTCATAATTGAGGCCATACCGGCTATTTCTTCAGAAGTCTCTCCTTTTATAGCCATAGATGACATTAAGGCCCCAAATTGCGAAGCAAGAATTTTACCTGACATTATCTCTTTCATGCAAAATTTAGATTCTTCAAAGGTTAGATTTTTATTAGATGAAACTTTTTTAATTAAATCTATAATATTCATTTTATAAACTTATGAAATTTTTGAGTATATCTTTCCCATTCTCAGTTTCGATTGATTCAGGGTGGAATTGAACGCCTTCTATTGAGAGCTTTTTATGCCTTATTCCTTGGATTATTCCTGACTCACTTCTTGCTGAAATATCAAATTCATCTGATAAGGTGGCTTCTTCAATAATTAGTGAATGATATCTTACAGCATTAAATGGATTAGGTATGTTCTTAAATATACCCTTCTCATCGTGAGTGATAGAAGATTTTTTACCATGCATTATTTCTTTTGATTGAACAATATTTGCTCCATAAGTATTTCCTATGCATTGATGTCCTAAACACACTCCTAAAACAGGTATTTTAGTTGAAAAAAACTCTATCGCTTCTTTCGAAATTCCTGCATTTTCAGGATTCGAAGGTCCTGGAGAAACGACTAAATGACTAGGGTTATAATCTTCTATTTTTTCCGCTGTTGTTTTATCGTTTCTAATTACTAAAACATTTTGATTAAGTTCACTCAGAAATTGATATAAGTTGTAAGTAAAAGAATCGTAATTATCTAATAATATAATCATTCTAAATTGCTTTCCGCTTCATTTACCGATTTTATTAATGCCATCATTTTATTTAACGTCTCTTCATACTCATTTTCTACTTGAGAATCTGCAACAATTCCTCCACCTGCTTGGATGTATACTGTGCTATCTTTTAATACAAGTGTTCTAATTGCTATACATGTATCCATATTTCCATTATATGAGAAATATCCTACTCCTCCTGAATATGGACCTCTTTTTTCAGGTTCTAGATCGGATATAAGTTGCATTGCTCTAACCTTTGGAGCTCCTGAAACTGTGCCAGCAGGGAAAGCGGCCCTTAAGACATCGAATTCATCTAAATCATCTTTTAGTTCGCCTGTAACATTAGATACTATGTGCATAATATGAGAATATTTTTCAATTTCCATTTTTTGATTTACACTTACAGATCCTGGTTTTGAAACTCTTCCAACATCATTTCTGCCTAAATCCAGCAGCATTAAGTGTTCTGCTAATTCTTTTTCATCATTAATAAGCTCTTCAGCAATTGATTCATCTTCTATTGAATCTGATCCTCTTGGTCTTGTACCTGCTATAGGGTGAACACTAATTTGTTTATTGGAAGACTTAACCAGCAATTCTGGAGACGCTCCTAAGATATGAAAATCATCAAGATTTAGTAGAAACATGTATGGTGAAGGGTTTATTGTTCTTAAACATCTGTATATTTCTATTGCAGACGCTTTAGTTTTCTTTGATAATCTTTGAGAAAACACAACTTGTATAATTTCGCCTGAGTAAATATTTTCTATACATTTTTCGATAGCACTTTTATATTCTTCTTTAGTCATATTTTTTTGATATTCATCAACTAATTCATTATTAGATTTATCGGATGAATTATTGATATTTGAAATGTTATTAAATTTATCTGTAATGGGCTTTCTAATTTTTACGTAGATATCATCAATTTTTTTTTGAGATTCTAAAAAAACTTTTTCTAGATCAGAATTTTCTTCTATTTTTGCGTAATTTACTATAAAAATAGTCTGCTTAACATGATCAAAAACAACTAAAGAATCAGTAATAAGAAAAATGGATTCTGGTACTTCTAAATTAGATTTTTTTTTCTTTGTAACAGTATCCTCAAAATATGAAACAGTTTCGTAAGATAAATAGCCTACTGCTCCACCAGTAAAGACAGGCAACTCTTCAATTTCAGGTACCTTAAATGACTTAATTTCTTCTTTAACTATTTCTAAGGGATCAATTTCTCCATATTTTTCATTCTTCCCAGTTTTTATAACTTTTCTTGGGTTAGTTCCAATAATTGAATATCTAGCTAGATTTTCTCCACCGGTGATAGATTCTAGTAAAAATGAGTACTTGTTATCTGATAGTTTTATATAAATAGATAAAGGAGTTTCAAGATCAGCTCTAATTTCTTGATAAACCGGAATAAGATTATATTTTTTTGATTTTTCTATAAAATCATTAAATTTTGGAGAGTCTAACATATCTACCAAACTTTTTTATACGATGAGATTTTCATTTTATCACGTACAAGTTCCATAGTTTCATTAGCGATAATTCTAGCGTTTGAAACTCCATTATCCAAAGCATCTTCTACAAGATTAATATTATTCTCAAAATGAGCTCTTTTTTCTCTAATTGGTTCCAAGAAATCATTAAGAGTATTTGACAAATAGTTCTTGATTTCTACGTCTCCAATATTTCCAGTAGTATATCTTTCTTTAAATTCTTCTACTTTTTTATCATTTTCTGTAAAAGCATCAAGATATTGAAAAACCGGATTGCCTTCTATTTTTCCAGGTATATCAGCTCTAATTCTATTTGGATCTGTATACATACTTCTTACTTTTTTTTCTACAGACTCTTTAGTATCGGAAAGTAGAATTACATTTCCTTGACTCTTACTCATTTTCCCTTTTCCATCGATTCCAGAGAGCCTTCCAACTTTTCCTATCAAAGTTTCAGGTTCAGGGAAAACATAACCATACATATTATTGAATTTTCTAGCTATTTCACGTGACATTTCCAAATGTGGTGCCTGATCTTCTCCAACTGGAACTAGATGAGCTCTGGGTAAAAGTATGTCTGCAACTTGACTGATTGGGTAATTAAAAAAACCAGCACTTCTTCTTTCAACTGGAAGAGAATCCAGTTCTCCTTTGAGTGTAGGGTTTCTTTCTAGCATTCCTAAAGGTGTTACAAAGGATAGAAGCATTGATAATTCTGCATGTTCTGGTACGTAACTTTGTATTACAAAGTTTGATTTATCAGGGTCTAATCCAACTGATAGCCAATCAAGAGTCACATCTATCACTGATTTTTTTATAAGTTCTATATCATTGAAATGGTCTCCTAAAGCTTGATAGTCGGCTATTAAAAAATTGCAATCATATTCATTTTGAAGCGAAATCCAGTTATGTAGAGCTCCAACATAATGACCTAAATGCAATGCTCCAGTAGGCCTAATTCCTGTAAGTATTCTTTTTTTATTTCCCATTGATAATTATTTCTAGGTATCGTTATGTTAATTGTCTCCAATTTTCATCTAATTTTTCAAATATATTTTCATACTCTTTTACGTTATTTTTGAATTTATCAATTTTTTCAGACATGAATTTTATATTTTCTCTAACATGAGATAAATTTTTTGAACCTATGATCAATACATGAATTTCATTTCTTAAGAGAGAAAATGCCATTGATAGACCTATGGTATCAATATTACTTAAGTTGATTTCTAGTCTATCGGACATACTTAGAGCTCTATTAAAGTATTCTTCGTAGGCGCTTCCAAATGATTCGTGAGTTGCATTATTTTTATGATTTTTCACTCCTAATAAAGCTGCATTTCCTATGGGTCTTTTTGCAATTACTCCTAAATTTCTTGATTTAGCTTCTGATAAAATATTTTTCGTACGAGCTCTTTGATCAGCAATACTATAGCTAGTTTGAAGAGTATCAAATAGGTTCGATTTTACAGCCCACTCTGCAGCTTCATTATCACCGGAGTATCCAATAAACTTAGTTTTACCTTCTACTTTACAGTCTTGCAAGGCCCTAATTACGTCTCCTTGTTCTAAAAGATGAGTTTCACATGAATGTAATTGAACTAAATCTATAATATCTGTTTTTAGATTTTTTAAGCTTTTCTCTACAGAAGTTTTAATTTTTTCATAAGTCCATTCTGAATCTGGAGAAGTAGTTCTTCCTGTACCTGCTTTGGTTGCTAAGAAATATTCATCTCTTCGATGCCCTACTGATTTTCCTACAATTGACTCACTGTCAATATACATAGCAGCAGTATCTAAAAAATTTATACCATTATCAAGACTAAAGTTTAATATACTATCAGCTTCTTTATATCCATCAAATCCTAGTTGAAATCCTACTTGAGCTAAGCCTAAACCAAGTTTACTTACACTTATATCGGTTTTTCCAAATATATTATTTTCCATTTTCAATTCCTTTTTTAAACAAAATTGCAAAAAAAACATCCGTTTTTTTTGCAATTTGTACTAAATAAAAATATGTAAATTTCATAAAAAAACTATGAGCTAAATACGGCTTTGCCAATAATGAAAATGTTTATTTCACAAATGAGGTGTATACCTTGATTAGCAGATTTACCATTTTTCATAGTAATTAATTAGAGGTAAGACTCAGTCTGTTCCCTATTACCTTTCATGCCAATAAGCTTCCATTTAAACCTTTGGATAATTAACCATTGGTTATTTATAGTTTATATACTATTTCAAACTAAAATACTACTTTAGTAAAGTAAATAAATTAAAATAAATGAACTAAGATTTTATAAATTTCATCTTTTTAATATAAATTTTGATCATATATGAAATATAATTTATGGTAATCAAGAGGATAAAAATTTGAGTAATACTGAATCTGCATTAATAGAAATTGAAGACCTAAGGCAAATTGCCTTCAGCGATTTGGACAATGTAACTAATAGTGATGACTTAGAATCTTGGAGAATCAATTATCTGGGTCGAAATGGTAAATTATCATCACTAATGAAAGTCTTAACAACTATAACCAATGAAGAGAAAAGATTAGTGGGACCCAAGATAAATGAATTAAAAGTTATTCTTAACCAAAAGTTTTCAGATAGAAAAAATAAACTTATTCAAAATCTTACTCCAAATGATAATTTTGATAATTCATTACCTGGATTACTATTAGAAATGGGAAATTATCATCCAACAACTCTAATAATTCGAGAGATTTGTAATGCATTTGGATCCATGGGATTTGAAATTTTAGAAGGTAAAGAAATTGAAACTGAAAAGTACAATTTTGATTTATTGAATATACCATCTGACCATCCAGCAAGAGATCAATGGGATACAATTTGGCTTAATGCTTCTACAAATGGTGAGAAGCATCTTCTTAGAACTCATACATCCCCTATGCAGGCTAGGATTATGGAAAGAAAAGACCCTCCTATAAGAGTAGTTGTTCCTGGTAAATGCTATAGGTATGAAGCAACAGACGCAACTCATGAGTGGGAATTTCATCAAATTGAAGGTTTAGCAATTGATAAAAATATTTCTTTTTCAGAACTCAAAGGAACTTTATTTGAGATGGCTAGAAAAATTTTTGGTTCTGATCAAAAAGTTAGATTTAGATGCGACTTTTTCCCATTTGTTGAACCTGGAGTAGATATGTCTATTTTTTGGGATGGGAAATGGATTGAAATTTTGGGAGCTGGTATGGTGCATCCTAAAGTTCTAACTGGCGTAGGCTATGACCCTAATGAATTTAGTGGGTTCGCTTTTGGAATAGGTCCTGAGAGAGTCGCTATGTTAAAAAATAAAATTAAAGATATTAGGCACTTTCATGTAAATGATCTTAGATTCCTAAGTCAATTTGTAAAATAAATTATGAAACTTCCAATTAGTTGGTTAAAACAATACATAACTTTTAATAAATCAGATGAAGAGATTTCTGAAAATCTAACTATGATCGGAAATGAAGTTGAATCAGTTGAAATCAGAGGAAATATCAAAGGAGTAGTTGTGGCTACTATAAAAAATATCCGCTCTCACCCTAATGCAGACAAGCTTCAATTAGCACAAGTTTTTGATGGTAAAAAAGATCTCCAAATAGTATGTGGAGCCCCTAATATACGAGAAGGTCAAAAAATATTCTTAGCTACCATGGGTACTAAACTACCAAATGGTAAAGATTCCTTTATAGAAATAAAGAGATCTAAAATTAGAGGAGAAATATCTGAGGGAATGATCTGCTCAGAAAAAGAACTTGGAATAAGTGAAAATGATGATGGAATAATGGTCTTAGAGGATGATTTTCTAGTTGGGGATTCTATATCAAAGTATTTTGCAGAAACAGTATTTGATATTGATGTGACTCCTAATAGGGTTGATTGTCTATCAATTGTTGGCTTGGCAAGAGATTTATCGGCAAAATTTTCTAGTAAGGTGAATTTTGAGTATAAGAATAGCTATAAAATTGATAACTCTAATGGAATAGTTAATATTTTAGATAAACAAATATGTTCTAGATATTCTGGAGTAATCATAGATTCAGTTAAGATATCTGAATCTCCAGATTGGTTAAAATCAAGGCTTTTATCTATTGGTGAGAGGCCAATAAATAATATTGTAGATATAACTAATTTTGTAATGTTTGAGATGGGGCAACCTCTGCATGCATTTGATTTGTCAAAAATATATGGAAATAAGATATATGTAAGAAAATCAAAAAGTAAAGAAAAAATTACAACACTTGATGGAGAAAATAGGGAGCTACCTGAAAATAGTATTGTAATTGCAGATGAAAAAAACTCAATAGGATTAGCCGGAATAATGGGGGGATCAAATTCTGAGATAGATGATAAAACTACTAGTATTTTTTTAGAGTCAGCAAATTTTAATCCAAGTTTAATTAGAAATACTTCAAAAAGACTAAATCTTTCTACTGAAGCTTCTATCAGATTTGAAAGAAACTTAAATCCAGAACTTACTGAATATGCATTATCTAGAGCTATTGACCTTATACTCAAAATAGCAGGTGGAAAAATTAGAAATCATATTGAAGATATATATAAATATCCAAAAAATAACGAATCTATTATTTTGAGTAAAGAAAAAATAAAAAATCATTTAGGGCTAGAAATAGATGATGAAAAAATTAGCCAAACACTAGAAAACTTAGATTTTCAATTTGAGATAAATTCTGATAAATCTAAATGGTATGTAAATAAGCCATTTTGGAGATCAGATATTAATATTTCAGAGGATCTTCATGAAGAAATTGCAAGAATTATAGGTTATGATGAAATCCCTTTGTCATTTTTATCTGGACAAATTCCTAAATGGGAGCCCAATTTAGAATATGATACAAAAATTTTTTTGCAAGATATTCTTGTTGGAATAGGGTTAAGTGAAACAATTTCATACTCAGCTACATCAGAAAAATTAATTAAATTAACACCAGATATTCATAATAATGGAGATTTTATTAAATTAGATAATCCTATTTCTAATGAGCATTCATACTTAAGACAAAGCTTAATTCCCTCATTATTACTTAATGCTTCAAGGAACACACATAATTGGAAAAAACCTATAAAATTATTTGAAATTGGTAATGTATTCTTCAAAAATAAATCTGAAGTACATGAAAAAACAATGGTCTCTGGAATTTTAACTGGATATAGGAATGAATTAAATTGGAATAAAAAAGAAGAATATGTTGATTACTATGATGTAAAAGGAATAGTTGAGTTTATATCTAAGAAATTTAATATAGATATACAGACTAAAGATTATGATAGTCAAATATTTCTAAATAATAGGTCAGCAAAACTTTATAATAAAAAAATTGGAAAAGATATAGGATTTATTGGTGAAATATCATCTGAATTATTAGAAGATTTGGACTTTAATTTTAAGAATGCTTCTATATTTGAAATTGATTTAGGATTGATAATTAAATCCAAATCTGAATATAAATATGAAGAGTTCTCTAGTTTTCCATATGCTCTAAGAGACCTGTCGTTGATTGTAGATAAAAAGGTTAAGTATGAAGAAATAAAGAATATAATCTTATTAGATAAATACGCAGTTGATACCGTAATTATAGATTCATATGAGGGTAATGAAATTCCTCAAAATAAGAAGAGCATTTCTATAAGAATTAGTTATCAATCTTTTGAAAATACTTTATCATCAAAAAATCTAGATAAAATTGAAGGAAATATACTCTCTAAATTAAATAAACATTTAGATGCATATATAAGAGAATAGTCATAATGAATAATAAAATAAGGAAATCCCACTATCATGCAGATATGCTTTCTGTAGAAGAAGCAAGAGATAAAATATTATCTAAATTTTCTACTCTTGAACCAAAAAATATAGATATATTAGAATCTTTAGGTTGTGTTGTTTCTAAAGATATTATTTCGGATATAAATGTTCCTCCCTGGGATAACTCAGCTATGGATGGATATGCAATAATCAAATCCGATGTTGAGAAAGCTAATGATAAAAATATTGTTTATTTGAAAGTAATTGAAGAAATACCTGCAGGTTCAATGCCTGAATTAACTTTATCATCTGGACAAGCTTCAAGAATAATGACAGGAGCCCCTATACCTAGTGGCTCAAATGCTGTAGTTCCATTTGAAGATACTACAGAGTTAGAAAATACTGATAAGAATTCAATCGGGATAAAAATTAAAGTAGAAAATAATGAAAATATAAGAAAAAAAAGTGAAGACATAAAAGAAGGAGATGTGATTATAAATAAAGGCTCAATAATAACATCAGCAACTATTGGAATGTTAGCATCTATCGGTCTAAGTAAGGTTTCTGTAATAAGAAAACCAGTTATTGGTATATTGTCTACAGGAGACGAGCTAATTGAGCCAGGTGAAAAGAATCAATTAGGAAAGATCTATAATTCTAATACTTATACGTTATCATCGTTAGTAAATGAATATGGAGGAATTCCTTTAATTCAAAAACATGCTAAAGATCAAGTTGAAGATCTTGAAAAAAAACTTTCAAAACTAAAAAATGTGGATTTAATTGTGACATCTGCAGGAGTATCAAAAGGTGACTACGATATTGTTAAGGATGTTTTAGATAAAAATGGAGATATAAATCTTTGGTCAGTTAATATGCGCCCTGCCAAACCTCTTGCATTTGGAATTATAGATATTGAAGGTAAAAAAATTCCACTTTTAGGGGTACCAGGTAATCCTGTTAGTGCTATGATAGCTTTTGAAAAATTTGGTAGATATGCTATTGATAAAATGAAAGGTAAAGAGGTTAGGGATAGACCTATTATAAAAGCTATTTTAGACTCAGATATTATAAATCATGACGGCAGAAGATTGTATGCAAGAGTGAAAGTCTTTGTTGATAAAAATTCTAAAAAAACTATAGCAGTTCCTATAACGAATCAAAGTTCTGGTGTGTTGACTTCTATGCATGAGGCCAATGGCTTTGGAATATGTCCATCAGATATTGATATAATTAAGAGAGGTGAAAAAGTCGATGTTGAAATGTTTACCTGGAATGATGAAATTTCAGAAATACTAAATAATAAGGATTAGATTATGACAATAAATAATGAAAGTGCAATTGGATTAGAAAAATATCAAATAAATATTGAAAAATTTGCAGATTCAAATCTATCTTTTAATTTTTTGGTGATAGAAAAATTTTTCAATAATAATAAGAAAAAAAAAGAATTAATGAATATGTCTACAGATCAGATATATGATGAAATTGCTAAAATACAAAATGATACTGATGATTCTCAAGAAGATTTTCTCTTGAAAAAGTTTGTTCTTCCAGGAACTTCTTTAATTGAAGCAGTTTTTAGAATATTAATACTTAATCATAATAATCCTATGAGTATATCTGAAATGGAACAAAGCTTGAAAAAAGCTTGGGCTACTGTTATATATCTAAAGTCTTATACTAATGAAACAATTAGTACCATGCTTAATGTTAGTAATGAGTATTTTATTTCTCAGGTTGATTAACCTTTATATTTTCTAGATTCCTTCGATTGTTTGTAAGACCACTTAAAAAACAACACTGTTAAGGTTGCTATAAATATAGTATTTCCTGGTATCCACATAATTAGACCACCTATTTTTTGATCTTCTATCGCTGAAATGTTTAATAATCTAGGAATGTCGTCTCCATAAATAACTGAATCAGAAAGAGTTATAAAGGCCGCAACAACTGCAGTTGGGGTAACAGCTAGAAGTAAATATACAATTCTCATAGGAATTGAAATTTTCTTCGCTCCAATACTCAATCCGATTACAGGCCACCAAAATAATATTCCACTAATGAAAAAAGATAAGTGTTCAAAGTTATGAACTACAGGATATTCTAGAGCATAATTAAAAAAAATAGGAAGATGCCAAGTCCAAAGTGAAATAATATAAAAAATCAGACCAAATTTAGGAGAAGTGATTATATTAAGAATTTTTCTAAAAATCTTTTTAGGTCTAAGAAAATCTGCAAATCCAATTCTAATTATTCTTGGGAAAAACCATAAATTTGCAGAAAATAAAAGCCCGCTTAATATCAGAGGAGGAACCAACATAATTAGTATTAAGTGTTGAATCATATGAATCCAAAATGTATCTTCAAAAGCTGATATTGGTCCCACAAGTGAAAATATTAGAAGAATATAACCTAAAAAACCTCTATAAAATTTTATTTTTTGAATTTTATTTTTTGAAATAGATAAAAGTCTTACTGAGCCAATTATGTATATAAGAAATATGATTATAAGAAAATAGAAAAAATAAGAGCTATAATCCCATGAAGTTATAAATTCTGAAAATCCTATTTCTTTATTCAAAATAATTTTGTTCGTTAGTTGCCAAAACCATGAAAAGCAGAAAGGAATAAAAATAGAGTAAATATTATGATTCCTATAATCATGCAAGTTACAAAAACTGTAGAATACATTTTATTATCAAATCTTAGATGCATAAAAAATGCAACAACAAGAATAAATTTTACTAAAGAAAATCCTAACATAGCTGGAACAAGTAGGTATTTCAATGCTTCAACATCAAACCACCACACTTCTATGAGCGTTATTACTGCTAATATACCTGCAATTGTCCAGTAGTAACCAGGACCAGCATGACCCTTACCAGAAGTGATATATGTAAGAAAGTTTTTAGTAAAATTAATTAATCCTCCAAAAGGATGTTCTCGTGGAGGGTTTGATTCAGCTTCTGCTGTTTTAGGAATTTTCCACCAACCATTTCCGTCATGATGAAATAAATCTTTTAGTAACGACACTTTTCTTCTCCTATTTAGTGCCCTCCAGTCCATGGAACTCCACCGGGTGGAACCCCATCACCGGCGGTGATTAGGTATAATAATCCAAAAATAATAATCCATACTATATCAACAAAATGCCAGTATAAACCAGCTAATTCTAGATCGATGGCATTTTCGCTTGTAAGGTTGCCATTATATTCATTATAAAGTAAGAATGCCAACCAAAGAATACCTAGACTTACATGGGCTCCATGAAGACTAGTTAATGTGAAAAAAGTAGATCCAAATAAATTAACTTGCGGAGTCATACCAATATGAGCAAAATGTGAAAATTCATAAACTTGAAATCCCATAAAAATACAGCCCATTATTATTACTAGCCAAAGCCACAATTTTGCTAATCCTATTTTAGATTCTTTCAAATAATGTAAAGCAAGAACTACTCCAAGTGAACTCATTAATAGTACAAATGTACTAACTGAAGTGATAGGAATATCTAATGTATCCTCAGGATATGGCCCCACCAAGCTTTTATTTCTATAAGCCATAAAAGTTCCAATAAATGTCCCAAAAAACATAACATCAGAACCTAAAAATGCCCACATTAATAATTTTTTATTACTGACTCCAGTTGAATTATTTATTTCTTCACCGTGGTGAACTGTTATTCCTTCGCTTGACATTTAATGCGCTCCCTCATGAGGTTCGTTTACAGGCTCTGTACTCCATCCGATAGATCCCCAAAAGACTAAAATTAATCCTATTGTCACTAATGCATAGGAGTAAAGAACTCCCAATGCAGCAATTGACAAGCCTACACCAATAAAAAAGGGATAATATGACAAATCTGGCAAATGTATTTTTGATTCGTCAACACCTGTAGTGTCCTCAACTTGAGCAGAAGGTAGATTAGTTTTTTTAGGGCTACCTTCTAATAGTTCAGGATACTTTTTATACCACCAATCATCAATATGTTCGACTTTTGGTAACTCTACAAAATTATAGTGTGGAGGTGGTGAAGAAATTGACCATTCCAAAGTTCTTGCATCCCATGGGTCTCCTCCTGCAATAATCTTTCTTCTACTAGAGATATAAACATTTGCTAAAAATACTAAAATAGAAACTGCTATAAGGAAACCACCTGTAGTAGCAGCTAAATTAGATAATTCCCATCCCATATTTTCTGCATATGTATATATTCTTCTAGGCATTCCATCTAGTCCAACCCAGTGCATTGGAGCAAATTGAAGATTAAAGCCTATAAGCATCAGCACGAAGTTAATTTTTCCTATTTTTTCATCAAGAAACCAGCCAGTAAATTTTGGCCACCAAAAATATATACCTGAAAAAATCGCAAAAATAGCTCCACCAAACAAAACGTAATGGAAATGTGCAACCACATAATATGTATCTTGTTGCTGTGCATCAGAAGGTGAGACTGCATGGGTAACTCCTGAAAGTCCACCAATGGTAAACATAGCAATAAAGCCGATAGAAAATAACATAGATGTCGTAAACTTAATTGATCCTCCCCATAAAGTTGCAATCCAGTTAAATATTTTTACACCAGTAGGCACTGCAATAAGCATTGTGGAAATAGTAAAAGCTGTATTTGCCGCTGGGCCTAATCCTACTGTAAACATATGATGACTCCATACAAACCACCCCATAAATCCAATAATAGCTCCAGAAAATACTATAAAAGTATATCCAAATAAAGGCTTCCTTGAAAATGTTGGCAAAACTTCTGAAACAATACCCATGGCTGGAAGTATTAATATATATACTTCAGGATGACCAAAAAGCCAAAATATATGCTGCCAGAAGATAGGATCTCCACCTGCTTCTGAATTAAAGAAATTTGTTCCATATACTCTGTCAGCAGTCATCTGTATTCCTGCTACACCAAGAACTGGCAATGCTAGTACTATTAATATAGATGTAATAAATGTCATCCATGTGAATACTGGCATTCTCATAAGAGTCATTCCAGGAGCTCTCATATTGATAATTGTTACTATGAAATTTAAACCTGCAGCTATAGATGCTATACCTAATACATTTAACCCTAATACCCAGAATGTCATACCATTTCCAGGATTGAACTGAACTGTAGAATTGGGTGGGTATCCAAACCAACCACCATTTGGAGCTTCACCTGTAAACCAGCTCACATTCATAAGGATTGAACCAAATACAAATACCCATAAACTTAGAGCATTTAGTCTTGGAAATGCTACATCTCTAGCTCCAATTTGCAAAGGTATAAGCCAATTAAAGAAAGCAGCAGATAGAGGCATAACAACCAAGAAAACCATAGTTGTGCCATGCATAGTAAAGAGCTGATTATATAATTCAGGACTTATAATAGAGGCTTCTGCATGTGATAATTGAACTCTAATAAGTAAAGCTTCTATACCTCCCATAATGAACCAAAAAAAAGAAACAATACCATACATTGTTCCAATTTTTTTATGGTCAACAGTTCCAAGCCAGTACCACAAACCGCTATGAGCAGAAGGTCTAGGAAAAATTCTAGGAATTTGAAATTGTTTTGGCCCGGTTATACTACTCATAATATCCTCTTTAATCCTTATTGTATGTCGCCATAGATTCATCTGATGGCTTTAGACTTAATAAATACTTTGCAATCTGTTCAATTTCAATATCTGAAAGTTTATTTTCAGTTGTATAAATAGCGGCATGATTTTTCATTCTTGTTCCAATTTTTATACTATCAGGATTTTCTATCCACTTAACAAGATTTTCATAATTATTTTCTTGAAGACCTGCTCCTAGAGTAATTCTTCCTCCAAAGTGGGTAAGATTCGGAGCAGAAACTATAGCAGAATTTTCTTTATCTTTTTTCCACTCTTCCCATCGGTTATATTGAGAGTTAAGCTCCTTATGATATGCTGCTTTTTTATAGGAATCATAAGTATGACACATACTACAATTTCCTACAAAAAGTTTCCTTCCTTCATCTTCATCAGAACCACTCACAAGCTGCTGAGGAGGAGTTCTCATATACTCTAACCAGTTTTGATAATCTTCATTTGTATGTACAATAACCCTAAATCTCATCATTGCATGCGCAACACCACAAAATTCTGCACATTGACCGTAGTATAAGCCAGGGTTATCAGCTTTAATCCAAAGTTGGTTTTCATGGTTAGGAACCATATCAACTTTACCTGCAATTTTAGGGATCCAAAATGAATGTAAGACATCTTGAGATTCAATTTTGACAATAATATCAGTATCTTCTGGAATGTGTAGCTCATTAGAAGTTACTACTTCTTCAGAAGGATAGTTGAACTCAAACCACCACTGGTGACCAACTGCATTTATAACTAGAGATTCATCTTCATCAGGCATTACTTGAGTTTGCCAAATACCAATAACAGTTGGTATAGCAATAATCACAATTATTATCGCAGGAATAATAGTCCAAGTAATTTCAAGTTTTAGGTTACCATGAGTTTGTACAGGAAGGTCATCATTTTTTCTTCTGTACCTGAAAGTAACAAAAAGTATTGCTCCTTCAACAACTACAAAAACAATTACAGCTATCCAAAATGTAAATAAAAAAAGATTTTTCTGGATTTCAGATACAGGACCTTGCGCATCAAAGGTTGACTGAGGTCCTTCGGGGTTACATGCCATAAGTAGGGCTGATAATGCCATTACTGCTGACAAACTGAATATAAGTCTTATTCTTTTACTCAACATAAATTAATTTATTTTTAAAATTATTCCTGAAAATTTTTTTATTAATTATAATTGTAATATTTTTTTATCTCATTTAGACAGGAAAAATTATAGCATTTATTATGAATTATTGTAATTAAGTAAAAAAATATATGAAAATTTTAGTCGCGACCACTAATAAAGGTAAAGTTAAGGAGTTTCAAGACATATTTAATTCAAAATTTTTTTTTGAGATAGTAACCTTAAATGATCTAAAAATCTCTTCCGATGTAGAAGAAACTGGATCTACTTTTGAAAGAAATGCCGAAATTAAGGCAAAATACTATAATAAAATTTCTTCCTTACCCACAATTTCTGAAGACTCTGGTCTGGTAATAGAATCTCTTAATGGAGAACCTGGGGTTTATTCTGCAAGATATGGAGGCGCATCATTGAATGATGATGAAAGGCTTGATCTTGTTCTTAGAAAAATGCACAAAATTCCCAAAAATAAACGATCTGCTAAGTTTGTTTCAGTTATATGTGGAGTTGGTTTTATGAAAAATAAATTATTTTTTTCTAGAGGGGAATTAAGAGGCTACATTTCTTTTGAAAGAAAAGGTAAAAATGGTTTTGGATATGATCCAATTTTTTGTGCAAATAAAGATAATCATACTTTGGCATCTAAAACAACTGAGTATAAAAATTCAATTTCTCATAGAAGAAAATCTATTGAAATATTCTTAAGTAAACTAATTAAGGATAAAATAATTTAATATAGTTCTATATGAATATGAACATGCCTTTAGATAAATTAAATAGACCTGTCAAAGACCTAAGAATATCTGTAACTGATAGATGTAATTTTCGATGTACATATTGTATGCCGAAAGAAGTCTATGGTGAATCTTTTAAGTTTTTACCTAAAGAAGAATTATTAGATTTTGATGAAATTTTTAGAATCGCAGAATGCTTTGCTAAGCTTGGTGTTAATAAAATCAGACTAACTGGAGGAGAGCCTCTCGTACGAAGAAACATTGATCAACTAATAAGTAAATTATCTACAATTGATGAAATTGATGATATTGCTATGACCACAAATGCTTATCTTTTAGAATCAAAGCTAGATGCCTTAATTGATGCAGGGCTCAAGAGACTTACTGTGTCTCTTGACTCTATTGATGATAAAACATTTAAGAAAATGAGTGGACAGGATTTTGATGTAAATAAGGTGCTATCAGCTATAAATCAAGCAAATAAAAAAGGCTTTAAGAAAATAAAAATAAATTGTGTAATACAAAAAAATGTAAATGAACATTCAATACTTGATCTGCTAGATTATTTTAGAGATTCCGGGAATATAGTAAGGTTTATTGAATATATGGATGTAGGCAATCTAAATGGCTGGGAACTAAGAGATGTTCTTTCAATTACAGAAATACTAAAAATAATTGAAAAAAAGTATAAAGTCAAAAAAATTCCTCCAAACTATCAAGGTGAAGTAGCTAAGAGATTTTACCTTGAAGAATATTCAACTGAATTTGGATTTATATCGTCAGTTTCTCAACCTTTTTGTTCAACATGTACACGTGCTAGAATCACCATGGATGGAAAGCTTGTGACATGTTTGTTTGCGAATGCAGGATTTGATTTAAGAGAATCTATAAGAAAAGGTTGTTCAGATGAAGAATTAAAAGAATTAATTCGAAATATTTGGATAAAAAGAAAAGATAAATATTCTGAAATTAGAAATGAGTTGACCAAATCTAATTATAAAAAAATAGAAATGTTTCAACTCGGAGGATAATTTATGAATAATCAAGTATTAATCTTTTCAGATGGATCTTCTATAGGCAATCCAGGCCCAGGAGGCTTTGGAGTTATTATGCGATGGAAAGACAAGCAAATAAAAATCTCTGAAGGTTTTAGAAAAACTACAAATAATAGAATGGAGCTATTGGGCCCAATAATTGCTCTCAAAAAATTAAAAAGACCACAAAATATACTCATCACAACCGATTCAAGGTATGTAATAGATGGTATTGAAAAAGGTTGGGCTAAAAAGTGGAAAAAAAATAATTGGATGAGAGATAAAAAGAATAAAGCACTAAATTCAGATTTATGGGAATTACTAATAGATCAATGTGATTATCATCTTAGTGTAAGATTTAAGTGGGTTAAGGGACACAAAGGTCATCTAGAAAATGAAGAATGTGATTTATTAGCTAAAGATGCTGCTATGTCCAGTAATCTAAAAATCGACGAAATTTTTGAAATGAAAGAATTGGAATAATGGAACATAAAAACTTCTCACACATAGATAATGATGGGTCTGCAAATATGGTTGATATATCTTCAAAAAAAATATCTAAAAGAGAAGCTATCGCCTCTTCTGAAATAATTTTTAATAATGAAACCTACCTTATGATAAAAGATAATCAGATGACAAAAGGAAATGTGATTAATATAGCTCAACTTGCTGGAATAACAGCAAGTAAAAAAACTCATGATCTAATTCCACTATGTCATCAAATTCCAATTAATAAAGTTGATTTATCATTTGAATTTGATGATGCTAATAATAAAATTTCAATTATTTCTTATGTATCATCTGATTGGAAAACTGGAGTTGAGATGGAAGCCTTGGTTGCTGTTTCAGTAGCGAGTTTGACAATATATGATATGTGTAAATCTTTGGATAAGTCTATAATAATCAATAAAATCCAATTAGAGAAAAAAACTGGAGGAAAGTCAGGAACTTATATTAGGGATTAGATACTAGTTTTTTCAAAGTTTTTTGAACTTTTCATTATGATAAAATTTAAGTTTCAAGGTTTACCGATTATGAAATGCTAAGTATTTTTCGGTAACAATTGGCTACGTAGCTCAGGGGTTAGAGCGAGCGCTTCATAAGCGTTAGGCCGGTGGTTCAATTCCACCCGTAGCCACCAAAATAATAAAAGGGAATATATTATGAGTAAACCAAAAGTTGTTGTTACTAGGAAACAATTTGATTCAGAAATGAATAGATTGAGAGAAGTTTCTGAATTAACTATTATTGAACAAGATTATCTTCCTACTCAAGAAGAATTGAAAAATAAAGTGAAAGGTGCAACTGCGATATTTGTTCACATTAATGATGATATTAATGGAGAAATAATGGATGCTGCAGGGGGTTCACTAAAAATAATAGGTCAATTTGGAGTTGGTTATGATAATGTCGATGTAGATGCAGCTAGCAAAAGAAATATAGCAGTTGCAAACACTCCTGGTGTGTTGACAGAAACTACAGCTTCTTTCGCATTTACTCTTATGCAAGCTGCTGCTAGAAGAATTGCAGAATGTGACAGATTTGTAAGAGATGGCAAATGGAAGTATTTTGAACCTCTTGATTTATTAGGCTTCGATTTATCATCTTCAGTACTTGGAATCATTGGATTTGGAAGAATTGGGTCATACTTAGCTAAAATAGCTTCTGAAAATAATATGAAAGTTCTTTACTTTAATAGATCAAACCCTAAAGAAACTTATGGTGCTCAAAAAATCGATACTATGAAAGAACTATTAGAAAAATCTGACGTTGTATCTATACATTGCCCTCTAACACCAGAAACAAATAATTTGATATCAAAAAAAGAATTATCGTATATGAAAAAAAACTCTACCCTTATTAATACTGCTAGAGGTCCAATAGTAAATTTAGATGATTTATATCAATCATTATCAAAAAATGAGATTGCATATGCTGCACTTGATGTAACAGATCCTGAACCAATTAATATGGATCATCCAATTCTTCATTTAAATAATCTTACAATATTACCTCACATAGCCTCAGCAACTGTTGAAACTAGAAGAAAAATGTCAAAAATGACGGTTGATAACATAATTGAAGGGTTAAATTCAAAATTACCTACCTATTGTGTTAATTCTGAAGAAATTTCTTGGTGAGTTAATTTTTCTGTACAATCTTAATAAAAAACTATTTGCGCCTGTAACTCAGATGGATAGAGTGCAGCCCTGCGACGGCTGAAGTCGTGAGTTCGAGTCTCGCCAGGCGCGCCAGTGGAGGGAATAATGTCAATAAAATCAATAGAAATACGTGAAGATAATCTATTAGAAAATGGTAAAACCTTTGGAAATATAGGTCAATATAGAGAAATTAAGGGAATAGCAAAATTTATACTTGATCCCAACGATGAATATAATAAAAAGATTACTGATATAGAAAATATTTCAACTAATAACCAAGGATTAGTGGAATTTTCTTCAGATATCCATATTATGCTTCCTTTAGATTCAAGTAAATCTAATAAAAAAATTATTTATGACGTAAATAATAGAGGCAACAAAGTTATGCTATCTCAATTTAACTCAGCCTCTAGAGGGGTTATGGTTGCAGGAGTAGCTCCAGAAGATGATATTGGGAATGAATTCTTGATGCTAGAAGGCTATACATTAGTTTGGTGCGGTTGGTCTCACGATGCTCCTCCCATTAATGGAAAGTTAAGACTTTTCTCTAGTGAAATTGCAAAAGATGGGGAGCCAATTAGAGGAAAAATTTATTCCCAATTTCAACCTATGAAAGATGTAGATCAAATTATGTTAAGTGATAGAATGCATACCCCATATCCAGCAGTAGATACCAATGAAAAAGAAGCTATTTTAAGTTTTAAGAAATATCCAGATGATGATCCGATAGTTATTCCTCGAGATAAATGGAGATTTGCTTGGAATGATGGAAATGAGATTATAGATAACCCAAATTTCATATATATGTCGGATAAATTTAAAGCAGGAATCATGTACCAAGTTTCATATAATGCTTATGGAGCAAAACCTACAGGATTAGGTTTAGCTGCAACTAGGGATCTTGTAGCTTATCTTAGGTATTCAGATAATCCTGATAATCCGACTAATGGAGATATTGAGCAGGCTTTTGCATTTGGAGTTTCTCAAAGTGGTAGATTCTTGAGGCAATTCATTTATCTAGATTTTAATTTTGATAATTTAGGCAGAGAAGTATTTGATGGAATTATGCCACATGTTGCAGGTGGAATGAGAGGAGAATTTAACCAAAGATTTGGTCAAGCTTCTAAAGATTTGCCCTCCGTAATATCTCAACTCTATCCTGCTGCATCAATTATTACAGATGATATAGAAGGATCGTCTCATGATGGCCTTATGGAAAAATTTAAAGAAAGAAAATCAAAATCAAAAGTTTTTTTTGTTAATACAGGTGCAGAATATTGGAGGGGAGATGCTTCATTAATTCACACTTCTGCAGATGGTAAAAAAGATTTAGAATCTAATGAAAACTCAAGGGTTTATCATCTTTCTTCTTGTATGCATGGACCAGGTGTATGGCCTCCTACGGATACTCAAGAAGCTGATGGCATGAGAGGTCAAAATTACTTAAATTCCATAGATTATACTCCCTTAATGAGAGCCCTTCTAATTAATTTAGATAAATGGGCTTCTGAAGGAGTAGAACCTCCTGATAGCTCTCATCCAAAAGTTAGTGACGGAACTGCTGTTGACCCTAATTCTCTTAGAGAAAAATATTCTAAAATTCCTATTAATTTTCCTGAACATTTTTCTTTTCCTAGAAAAATGAATTTTGGTTCAAATGAGGATATTATTGAAACAATTCCACCGACTCATGGTGAAAAATACTCATCAATTGTTTCAGATGTAGATGAAGATGGGAATGAAATTGCAGGAATAAGGCACCCAGATGTACAGGTGCCATTAGCAACTTCTACTCCTTGGAATCTCAGACATCCTGATGTAGGAGCTCCTTACCAAATAATTGGGTTAACTGGTGGCCCTCGAGGTGCTACTGTTCCTTTACCAAAAGAAAAAAAAGATGATGATTCAAGATTATCAATTTCTGAAAGATATTCTTCTAAGGACGATTATTTAGAAAAAATATCTAATTATTCTAAAGAATTAATAAAACAAAGATTTTTATTAGATTTTGATCTGGAGAATATTCTTAGTAGATCTGAAGAAAGATGGGATTATTTCAACAAATAATATCTAGATTAAAATATAATAAGTAGAGTAAATAATTTGAGGGAAATATGTGTGGTATTTTTGGTTGTGTAGGTGAAAAAGATGTTTCAAGTCTAATAATTAAGGGATTGAAACGACTAGAATATAGGGGTTATGACTCTGCAGGTTTATGTCTTGAGATAGATAGTGGTAATTTTGAGATATTAAAATCATCTAATTCAAATTATCCAGTGGATGTTCTTAATAAATCTTTAGAAAAATCAAAAATAAGCTCAAATGCTGGAATTGGGCACACACGATGGGCTACCCATGGTCCAATTAACAATATTAATACACATCCACATTTTTCTTACAGTAAAAATATTTCCATTGTTCATAACGGAATAGTAGAAAATTATGACTTTCTAAGTAAATTCTTAGTAAGAAAAGGGGTTGAAATAAACAGTCAGACTGATTCTGAATTAATTGCTCATTTGGTTGATTTAATGTTGTGTAGCAAGGGCGATTTACAATCGGCGATTTTTTCTGTTGCTAATATGCTTGAAGGAAATAATACAGTTGCGCTTATGAGTAAAGAAATCCCAAAAACTATTTTTGGCTTTACTACAAATTTGTCAGGTGGGTTAGTTGTTGGTGAAAAAGATAATTATCGCTTTCTAAGTAGTGACTCTTATGCTCTGGAAAATTTTTGTGATTCAGTCAGCTTTACTAGTAAAGATGATCTTGTAATTATTTCAAATAATACTCTAAAAATAATAGATCAAAATAATTTAGCTACCTCTCCTAAAAATATAAATCTAATTAAGGATAAGAAAGATAATAATCATGAAATTAAAGATTTACAAACAAATTTTATAATTGAAAAAGAGATATCAGAGCAAGATATTACCTTGAAAAAATTAATCACAAAAAGAATCCTAGATAAACCACAAGAAGCCTTCCCTGAAATAAACCGCCATAGATTATTATCATCAAGAAAAATAATTTTTACGGGTATGGGTTCTTCTTATCATGCTGCTCAATATGGGTCTTTACTTTTTGAAGATTTGCTTGAAATTGATACAAAGGTTGAATTTTCATCGGAGCTAAAAAATAAAAAAATAATTTCTCCAGACCAAACTACTGTTTTTGCTATTACTCAATCAGGAGAAACAGCAGATACCATTGAAGCCATAAGAAATGCTAAACATCAAGGTGCATATGTAGTTTCAATTGTTGAGGAATCAAATAGTAAAGCTGCTATTAATTCTGATTCATATTTACTTTTAGAAACTGGTAAAGAAATTTCAGTTGCTGCGACAAAAACTTTTTCTTCTACTTTATTAATGTGTAACTCTATTTGTATTTATCTTGCAAGCTTGTTAGACAAAAATAATAACCTTGTCACTAAACTTAAAGAAGATTTTATGAAGATAGATAGTAACATCCAAAAAGTTCTTGATTGTTGCGATTATGATTATCTCAAAGTCTCTAAATTTATTTCAGATAGTGAAAAGGTTTTTTTTATAGGAAAAAATTTATCTTTTCCAATAGTAAATGAAGGTTCATTGAAAATTCAAGAAATTTCTAAAATAAACTCTAACTCATTCATAGAAGGAGAGTTGAAACATGGCCCCAATGCTTTATTAGATAAAAAATCAACAATTATTTCTTTAATAGGCCCTGATGAAAATATTAAGAAATCTATAAGTTCTCTTAGAGAGATTGCTTCTAGAAACGCAAATATTATTACAATCAGTTTTGTTGAAAATAGTGAAATACAAGAGTTATCAAATTATAATTTTGTTATAGAAAACAACAATAAATATATATTTCCAATTTTATCTGTTATACCTTTGCAGAAATTAGCATTTATGTCAGCTTTGAATCTAGGATTAGATCCAGATAGACCTCAAAATCTGGCCAAAACAGTAACTGTTGAATAGATTTACCAATCTACATTAAAGTCTCTAACAGCATTTCTCCAAAAAATATCTTCAAGTTGATCATTACTTAATTCACAAATTATTGAAGCTTGTTTCATTGCAATTAATTGTTCATAAATACAAAGTATCGGCCTATTTTTTGTATGAGAAAAAGTAAGAGAAGGAAGATTATCCGTCTCAACCTGTTGGTGTGCATGACCATATGCTGTATAAGCTCCATGGAAAGACACAGATTCTACAGCATCACTTCCGTAGAAAATTCTTTTATGATCTTCATTATTAAATAGAGTAATATATGGCCTTATATCTGTAACTGCAGATAAGTCGTACCAAATATTTGGCAGATTCTTTAATGTGTCTACACCTTGTTGTATTGGTCTGTAGGTAAATGATCTTGCTATATGTGCAAGAATCCATTTAATATTAGGATATCTTTTTGTAGTAAACTCTGTTAAGTCATTTAGATTTTTTTCATCACCACCTCCGTCTTCTCTAGACAAATGTAATGTAACCCAAAGTCCCAGCTCATTTGCTAATTCTAATTGTTCATGAGGTAGATATTCTTCTATAGTGCAATTTGCCATATCACCTGTAACTGAATACATTCTATAAACTTTTAATCCTTGAAATCCTTTATTTTTTATATCGTATTCAATATCTTCTAAGGAATCAGAAGGAGTAGTTAGTCTATGCGATTTAGTAAATTTATTATCCTTAAGTTCATTAAATAACCAATCATTATATTCATTTATTCTTGTACCTAAAGCTGGTCTTCCTAAAATTAAGTTATTTACATCTCTATTTGGAAAAACGGTTTTTTGCCAACCTCTTATACCTTCAAAATCAGCATCAGGAAATACATCTTTATGCTCACTAGAATCGTCTATTAGGCTATTATTAAGCATATGAGCGTGACAATCATAGATTCTTTTTGGTACCCACTCTTCTAATTCTTCATACCAAAATTCTTTATCGTAATCTCTATAATCAATTAATTTTGAAGTCATAATTTTACCCTTATTTTACGATTTATTTAAAATTTTATTCCTAAATAAATATAAAACAACTAAACAAACAGTAATTATGCTTATGATTAGGATGATTATTCTTAAGCTAGATTCTTCTTGTTTTATTTCAAGACTTTCTTTTATGTCAGGTTTATCTTCAATGGAAGAAGTCTTTGAGTACCAAGATTGTATACCACTTGAACCTAATTCAACAGTATCTCCTGAAGAATATTTTCTATTGAAAATTTCTTTATATCCTACAGAAAAAACAAATCTACAATTTTTATTAGACTTAACTATAATTCGTGCACTTTTATGATTATAGTTTGTATCTTTATATGTGATTACCCTTATAAGATTCATTCTGCTATATGGTTCATAAAACCCAATTCTTTCATAAGATAAAAATTGCATTTCATCTTTAGATTCAGTTATAAGTCTTACTTCTGGTAGTTCTGTTGGAGAAAATATATTTTCTGGAGATTTATCTGGTATAAGAATGCTGAATTGTAAAATAGGTGCTGAAAAACCTTTCAGATCAAAAATTATTTCTTCTTGATCAGATAAAAATTCACCATAGTAGGCATGTGATACTGTTGCATCAGATAATTCTATAATTGTCTGATCTGTGGAGTTTTTTATTTCGTAGGGCTGATGAGCATAAATTTCATCAGTAGATACAATAAAAAAAGAAGTTAAAATTGCAGATACTATAAAAAATCTTTTCATTTTATTATTTTCTGGTGGGCGATGAGGGACTCGAACCCCCGACCCCCTCGGTGTAAACGAGGTGCTCTAGCCAACTGAGCTAATCGCCCTTAATAAATATAATTTTACCAGTAATAATTACATTTGAAGTGAGATAGCCAATATTTTTTCTAGAAATAATTTGTATTATAAATTTTCTAAAAAAACATTAAATCCTACTTAGTTAAGAACCAAGAAACAAAAATAACCAATAAAAATAAGGTAACTAAAATAATTAGAGCTTTGGCAATAGATTTATTCATCTATGTAATCGCAGCCGTAATTTGTTATTTCAATTATTTTTATTTTGAAAGAGCTATTTTTTGGTACTTCAAATGTGTCGCCAGATTTCATAGTTATCCATTCTGATGAATTAGAGATTAATACTTCTAGCTCTCCAGATATTATTTCCATTATTTCTTTTTGCTCTGTATTGAATTCATATTCACCTTTTTGCATAATACCTAAGGTTTTTTTCAAACCATTTGGCAGTGAAATTGACATACTCACAACCTTGCCTTCAAAGTATATATTAGCTTCTTTTTGTACTGTCACATTATTAAGTTCAGTCATATTTTCCCTTTTCAAGAACATATATTAAAATTTTACATCAACCAATGGTCTTATTATTAATTATGAGTATCCTAACTAATCCCCTTTTTATAAATTAGCTATATTATATTTTTGTTTATAATATGTAATTATGATTTTTAATAGATCTACTTAATTATATGAACTCAAGTATTGAAGGAATAAAAATAGGTCACTGGACTGATAGTGTAAATAAAACTGGTTGCACAACTCTAATTTCTGAAAAATCTTTGACTGCATCTGTAGATATAAGAGGAGGAGCTCCAGGTACTAAAGAAATAGCTCTTTTGGATCCTATTTCTACAGCTCCTAATATTAATGGAATATTACTGACTGGAGGAAGTGCGTTTGGGCTTAATGCTTCTGCTGGAGTAATGAAATTTCTTGAAGAGCAAGATATAGGAATTAAGTTTGGAGGCAGTACTATACCTTTAGTGCCTTCTGCAGTAATTTTTGATTTAAATGTTGGAAATTCTAAAATAAGACCTGGATTAGAAGAAGGCTATTTGGCAGCAAAAAATTCATCCTATGATTTTGAATTAGGTAACGTAGGGGTAGGTACAGGTTGTTCAGTTGGTAAATTACTTGGTTCAAAATATAGTATGAATGGAGGAATAGGTTTTTCTTCATTCATCTTTCATGACGGAACAGTTGTTGAATCTTTAGTTGCAGTTAATGCTCTAGGTTCCATAGTAAATCCTGAAAATGGAGAAATTATAGCAGGTCCAAAACGTGAAGGTAAAATTTATGATTCAGTTGATTTATACTTGAAAGGTAAACCAGAAAAAAGAGGATTTCAAAATACAACTATAGGAATAATCATTACAAATGCAAAAATAACTAAAGTTGATTGCAAAAGACTTTCTATTGCAGCTCATGATGGCTTAGCTTTATCAGTTAGACCATCACATACCTCAAATGATGGAGATCTTTTTTTTGCAGTTTCAACTAATGATAAACCAACTAAGCTCACTATTGATCAAATTTTTACAGCTTCCATGAAAGTGACTTACCAAGCAATAAATAATGCTGTTATTCAATCTAACTAATCTTAACTAATTTTTGGAGAGACCTGAGCTCTCTTTTAGGATTTAGAAATTGCCCATAATCACTGTAAGAAACTTCAGCAACATAAATATTACCCTTTGAATCTACAGAAATTCCATGAGGAGAATAAAATCTTCCCACACTTGGACCATAGCTATTTACACCAAGTCTTGATAAAAGATCGCCTTTTTTATTAAAAATTGAAATTCTTGGCCCTAAGTTAGTACCTGTGTCATTAGATGCTATTCCAGAAAAATATTCACCTACATAGAAGATATCTTCTGAACCTCTTTTATCTATGTAAATACAAGCTGCTCTAGATAAATTTATCCATTGATCAATATATTTCCCATTACTATCAAAAATCTGCACTCTGTGGTTCTCTCTATCGGCCACATAAACAAGGCCATCTCTATCAGTCGATATATTGTGAACTATATTAAACTGTCCTTCTCCAGTTCCTGACTCTCCCCAAGAAAAAAGATATTTTCCATCTTGATTGTATTTGTGAACCTTTGCATTTGAATAACCATCAGCAACATATAGTTCATTATTATTTTCATCTATTGCTACTTGTGTTGGAACTGCGAAAGGTAGCCCGCTCATTTTGCCAGCTTTTTCTCCTTCTTTTCCAATCTGAAAAACTAGCTCACCAGAGGAATTAAATTTTCTAACAGTATTATCACCGGAATCAACGCAATAAATATTATCTGAACTATCTACACTAATTCCGTGTGCATTTGAAAAAATATTTTCTCCCCAAGATCTTAGATAATTTCCATCTTGATCAAAAATTATTATAGGCTTTGTTCCTCTATTGAAAACAATTATTTCATCAAGACTATTTACAGCAACAGCAGTAGCTTCACTTAGGGTCCATCCTTTGGGAAGATTACCCCATTCTTTACCATCAATTTGATACTTATAGGGAGAACTTCCATATATAACAGATCCACTTCCTTTTTCCATATCTTCATGGCTAGGAAGACCATACTCTAAATTTTCTTTTTGTTCTTCACTCATTTTATTTCAATTGGTAAATCTGAGTTACCCCATTCGATCCAAGATCCATCATAAACTTTTACATTATCATATCCTAAAAGTTCTTGTAATACAAACCATGTATGAGTAGCTCTAACTGCTGTTTGGCAAAGAGTGTAAACGGCTTTATCAGTCTTGATTCCTTTACTTTCATATATAGTTTGTAGATTTTGAGCACTTAAGAATCTTCCAGATTCATCGACTGCATTTACCCAGTTTACATTTTCTGAACCAGGAATATGGCCACCTCTATCAGCTCTTACATCTTTACCTATATACTCATCTGGACTTCTTGTGTCACAAACGATTTTTGAAGGATCATCAACAGCCTCTAGTATTTCCTCAAAACCAGCTATTAAGCTACTGTTTACATTCCCAGAAAATTTATAGTCAGATTTCTCTACTGATTCAGATTCGCTAGTAGTTGGAAAGCTATTTTCTGACCAATAGTTCCAAGATCCATCTAGTAATCTTGAATCTTCATGTCCATAAACCTCTAAAGCCCATAAACCTCTAGATGCCCAAAGATTGCTGTTTCCATCATAAAATATCACAGTATCATCTTCATTAATTCCAACTGAACTTAAGGCAATTGCAATATGATCAGATGATGGAAGCATTCCTTTAACTCCGTTAGAGTCTTCCCATTGAAAAACTTCATTTGGAGTCAATCTAACAGCGCCTGGAATATGCCCAAGATCATAATCTTCTTTTTTTCTTACATCAATTATTTTTACGTTATTAATGTTTTCTTCCAACCATTCAGCTGACACTAATTTTTCAGTACTTGAATAGCCTCTATCATCAAAAGAAGTTTCAGATGATTCTGAACTGCAAGCTAAAATTATAGCAATTGCTGATGTTATTAAAATTATTTTTTTCATAAATCCCCCTAAATTAATTTATTTATACTTTAACCATCTTTTTTTAATGTAATTTTCCATTCACTATTATCTATTTCATCAATTTCTACTTCATAGCCACGCTTAAGAGCTTGAGGAGGAATAGTTGATAATGCTGGCGAATGATCAGTTAGAACTTCTAATATATTTATTTCTTTATCCGAGTCTAATTCTTCATTTGTTTTCAACATAGGATATGGACAGATTTCTCCTCTAAGATCAAGCTTTCTTATTTCTTTTTCAGACATTCTTACTCCCTTTCTAGCGTTATTCGCCATACATCGTCTTTATACTTAAACTTAATTTTTATTTTCATTTCTATCGCTTTTGGAGGTATATACTTAACTAATAATTCTTCATTGGTAAGTATTTCTACTGAATTTGTTTTAGTAATACTTTTTAAGATTTCTTCTACCGCCAATAATTGATCTTTAACCGATTTCCCTTTTAGATTTAATTCACTCTTTGTACTCATTTTTATCCAATTGCCTTTATTATTTTTGTTCCTATAAATGCTCCTCCAAAAAGGCTTATACCAAATACCCACCCGGAAAGGGAAAGTGAAGAAATAGCAGAAAAAAATGCTCCAATTGTACATCCTATTCCAAGGCTTGCAGAAAAACCCATCATTATTCCTCCACCTAAAGATTGAATATATCTCTTGTAGTTATTAGGAGTTCTTATCTTGAATTCCTTGGCCATTAGAGCTGACACTAATGCACCATAAAAAACTCCAACTGTACTTACAAATGTATGAGATATCAATCCTTGACCTACGCTAGCGCCAAGACACCCACTTAATGATGAAATACCTTTAAGAGCTCCCTCTGATAAGTTTACAGATTCACTAAAGCTCATTGATTGTTTCATTATTTCTCCAGTAACCCCTGGAGGTGAGTGAAATAAAAAATAAATTATTCCAATGAATCCAATTGCAACTCCTCCTGTTTTTGCCGACCAACTGTTGGAGAATATATTTACAAGATTTTCATTGATTTTTTCTAGAAATGTTTTTGGTATTAGTTTCTCTTTTTTATTTATCTTAAATTCAGTAATTCCTGATCTAGATTCAATGTAAATAACAAGCACATAAAGACCTAAAAGCAGAATTAGGGTAATAACTAAGCTAAAACCGTAACCCAAAGAAAATGTTGAAGGTAAAAATATTTTACTTTCTTTACTAATTAAAGAATCCCACCAAAAATCCCAGCTTATTATCAATAATATTGATCCTATAAAAATACCAATCATAGTAACAACCGAAGCAACATATCCTTCTGCAATTCTATATATTGTTCCTGATACACAACCTCCGGCAGTAACCATTCCAATTCCAAATAAAGTCCCAGCAATTATTGTAGATAAACCTACGGGTAAAATATGAGCAGAAGAAGGATATTCGCCAGGAAGGGGACTAGGCAAAATCCAGCTTAATATACCTACAAAACCAATTGATGCTATTATGATTGCTATTATTACTCCTTTCATATTCTGTCCAGATCCAAATAAAAATAGGTCTCTAAATGAAGAAGCAAAACAGAATCGAGATTTTTGGAGAGCAAAGCCTAAACCTGATGCAGCTAACCAAATTGCTGCATCTGAAAAGTTATTATTTGATATTAAATAACTAATCAAAAAAATTGATAATAGCAAAATAAAACCAATATAAAATTGGCTCGTATAGTAGGTTTTATATGCTTTTGTGGTCATAAAATATTCCAAAAAAAAAACCCCTCTCGGGGTTTCTTATAAATCTATTTATTGAAAAAATTAGCAAATCAAAGAAACCCGTAGAGGTTATTACTACAGCAACAAATACAGTTTTCTTTTACTAAGATTTCGTTTCTCATAATTGCCATACTATCATAAAATCAATAATAATAATGTAAAATATAAATAAGTACTAAATTATTATTATGAAAACAAAATTAGATCCAAATAAAATACGAAAAGATTTTCCAGTTTTAGAAAGAATTGTTAATGATAAAAAACTAGTATATTTGGATAATGCTGCTACGTCTCAAAAACCAAAATCAGTGATTGATAGTCTTACGGATTATTATTCAAACTATAACTCTAATGTTCATAGAGGGGTGCATACACTTTCTGTTGAGGCGACAGATTCATACGAAAATGCAAGAGTAAAGGTTGCTGAATTTATTGGAGCTATTCCTGAAGAAACAATTTGGACCAGAAATACTAGTGAGTCTATCAATATAGTTGCATATGGGCTTAAGAGTAAACTTTCGGCAGAAGATAATATAGTTGTTTCAAGAATGGAGCACCATTCAAATTTAGTACCATGGCAGCAATTATGTACTCAAACAGGTGCATCATTAAGGTATTTAGAGCATAATATTGAAGGAAGAATTGACTTAAAAGATGCGAAGTCAAAAATTGATGAGAATACAAAAATAATTGCTGTAACTCATATGTCCAATGTTCTTGGAGTTATAAATCCAATAAGTGAGATCAGAGAGATGTCTAAAAAATTTGGTTCTTATTTAGTGCTAGATGGTGCTCAAAGTGTTCCACACTTTAAGGTTAATGTAAAAGAAATAGATTGTGATTTTTTATCATTTTCAGCTCATAAAATGTTAGGACCCACTGGGATAGGTATACTTTATGGTAAAGAAGAGCTGCTCAATGAAATGCCACCATTTTACTTTGGAGGTGATATGATTTCAGAAGTTTCATATGAATCTGCAAAATGGAATGATTTACCTTATAAGTTTGAAGCAGGAACTCCTAATATAGCAGATGCTATAGCTACAGGGGTCGGTGTAGATTATCTTAATAGCCTAGGTATGGATAATGTATTTCAGCATGAAGAGGAAATAACACACTATGCAATAGAAAAGATTATGGAATTAGGAGATTACAATATCATTGGTCCTGTAGACGATCATTCTAGAGGAGGAGTAATTTCCTTTACTCATAATCAAATACATCCTCACGATATAGGAGAAATATTAGATAAATTTGGTATTGCAATTAGAACAGGTCATCATTGTGCGATGCCTCTAGTAAGATCGTATGAAATAGTTGCAGCAGCTAGGGCAAGTTTTTATTTCTACAATACTAAAGAGGAAATAGATATATTTATAGAAGCATTGAAAGAAACAGTGAACTATTTTAGCAAGTTCTAATTTATTTTTGGATTGAATGATTCAAATGATTTTCTACAAAGATCTGATGAATTATACTCTGTTCCAATAGTATTTTTTACAGATACAAATTTTGAATTTTTCCAAACACATTTAAGTTTCCACATATAATCCTTACCTTCTACCCAATAGTCATAGCTTGAGATATTATCTTTTATACAATTATAAATCTTAGAAGATTTACTATCTAAACTTGAATTTTTATCTAATGAACAGTTTCCATATCTAGACCTAGAAGCAAAATTTATATCAGGATCGTTATAAAATACTGATAATGTTTCATTAAAATCATTCATATTATCTACAGGATATATTGCAACCGCCAGATAAAGCTCTTCTTCTTTGAGTTCATTTAGAAGACTATATGAAAATCTTGGAATAAATATTCCTTTAGAGTAAGTATGAAATATACTGATTTCATTTTGATTAATTAAATCAGCAGAAAGCTGTCTGTATGTAACTAGATCTTCCTCACCCAATTCAGCTACATCCTCACCTAAAATAGAGTCTTCAGGGTAATAAATTTCAAAATATTTACATAAAGGATTATCGGATCTGCAGATATTTTCTGAATTTCCACATCCTAATATAAATAAAAAAAGTAAAATGTAAAAAATTTTCTTCATTTTAAAATTTCGAATCCTAGATATAATTCACTTATAATGTCTGATTGACCAGAATAAATTGATGCTGAAGGCATTGATTCGGTGCTCATTCTCATCAATGGTATATTTTTATTTTGACTCAATGAAGAATCAGATAATTCTTCAAAGTAAATTATATTACCTAAGTTTATACCTAATCTTTTTTCATAGAACGAAGCTTTATATTGAGCATCTTCAATTGCTCTTTCTCTTGCTTCAATTTTATTTTCTTCCTTATCCTTTGGTAAAAAATTAATATCACTAATTCTTAGTGTATTTCCTGTTTGGATTGTCGATTGATTGATCAATTCTGTAATAATGGTAATTTCGTTTGAGGTCAAAGAAATTGAGTTACTAACCTCATAAGCAATAATTTCACTCTCGCTCCACTCTCCATACTCATCTTTCTTCTTAATCCATCTTTCTACAGGAGATACATTAAATTTCTTTGTAAATATATCTTTTTCACCTATGCCTAAAGATTTAGCAATATCTACAACTTTATTTATATTTTCATTAACTATTTTTGACGCATTAATAATATCTTTATCTCTATGTTCGATAGATATATTTATTTCAATAATTTCCTGATCTTGCTTAACAGTACCTTTTCCTGAAATCCAAAAAATATTTGATTCAATATTTGTATTTTCGTTTAGTAAATTTGATTTAGACAATAAATTTATGTCTTCATTATTTACGCTGGTCTTAGTTTCTTCGTTGTTATTAGATTCACATGAAAAAATAATTAGCAAACATACAATATATAGAATTATTTTTTTGTCATTAAAAATTTTCATTATTCCATAGTATTTTTTAAGTCTTTATATATGATAAATGTAATTATTAGACATAAAATCCCTAATATAGACATAATTCTCATACTTTGTGAAACTCCAAGGCTATCGCCAATAAAACCTGTAATTAAGCTACCTATAGGAAATAAGCTAATTCCTAACTGTTGTAATCCATTAACTCTACCCCTTAGTGGATTTGGTGTTTGAGTAATAAGGATTCTTGAATGCATATTCATAAAAAATGTTGTACCTGTTCCTAATGCAATTAGTATTATACAAGCAAATATGAATGAAGGAATATAAGTAAAAACTATTGATCCTAAGCATAGAAATATAGTTGAAATTAAAAAAACTAAAGCAGGTCTACTTATTCTAACAATCATAGGTAGTAAAAATATAGAACCAATTAAAGCTCCTAGTCCTTGGCATGAAACCATGAATGAAAATTCAAGTGGGCTAGCATCATAAATAAATTTTGCAAAATAAGGACTCATAGATTCAAAAGTAAAAGCAAAGAAATTGCCTAAACTAATAATTATGAGTGTGACTAAAATTATGGGTTTAGTTTTTGCAAAGCTAAATCCAGCCTTAAAACCAGAGTATGTTTTTATTTTATTACTCATTATCTTCAGCTTAGGAATCTTTATAAGAATAATCAAACCAAAAATATTAATTATTGAAAGAGAGATATATAGTAATGTAAATCCACTAATTTCTAAAATAAACATTCCGATATTTGGGCCTATAAACCATGCTAAGTTTATATAAATTACATTTGCAGCTATTCCAGATTTTATTATCCTTCTCTTGACTAGTGAGGATAAATAAGAAATTCTTGAAGAAATATCTACTGACATAAGTATTCCAGAAAAAAAAGTAAAAATAAAAATAAGCTCAATATTAGGTGAGTAAAAAGAAATATAAATAGCCCAAAGAAGTAAATAGATACTGTATGTCAAGATGACAAGTTTTATAACTATCAGTCTAGAAAATTTATCAACTAGCCAGCCTGATAATACACCTGAGAATATCATGGGTATAAATTTAATAAAAACCAAGGCTCCAATGCTAGCAGCATTATTCGTGACATTAGTTAGAATGTAGGCAATGACTGTAAAGTCTAAAAACCTTATAGAGTATATTAAGATGCAAGATACTGCAAACTGACTATAAAATTTTTCTTTGAAGATTAAAGATAAATGATAATAGAAATACATAATTTCATTATATATTTCGTGTTCAAATAATTATATTTCAGATTATGTTTGTTAAAGAGAAATTCTAGGAACTTGCTAGACTTTCTAATAATTTATTAAACTCAGAATTCTCATCATTAATGGAATTAATTTCTAAGTTTTGAGTTAAATAATCTAGATTCGGAATTTCAAAAATCTTTTTTTTCATTGTACTATCCTTGAATTAATATTATTCAAGCCTCCTCCTATATTTATTGTTTGACCTGTTACAAATTTGGAATCTTCTGAAAGTAACCATAATATACACTCAGTTAAATCTTCAGGAGAACCAATTTTTTTTAATGGGTTCATATTTATGGCAACTTTTCTACCAGAATCAGAACCAACTATTCTACTGGTTAATTTACTTTCGATTAGGCTTGGTGCAATACAATTAAACCGATAAGATTTATGCCCATAGCTTGATGCACAAGATCTAATTAGTCCTTCATTAGCAGATTTTGCAGCAGATATCGCTTCATGATTTGCAAGACCGTAATTAGCAGCAACTGAAGAAAAGGCAACATAGCTGAAATTTGTCATATTCTTCTTGAGAAGTCGATTAAGTATCCTGTAATTTGTCATAAAATTTACATCTATAACATCTTCCATTTCTTCCTCTTTGAGGAGGTGTAACGGCTTTAAGATCATAGATCCAATAAAATTTATTGCACTAACTTGTGCATTGTCTAAATCCATATCATCTATCAGTGAAAATAGTTCACCTTTGTAGTCTGATAATAGAATTGTTTCAGCTTTATTTTGAATATTAATGGAATTTCTACTAACTAAAGTCAGATCAAAATTATTATCAATGAAATAGTTTATCACTGGAAACGCTATATCACTACTTGCACCAAAAATTATAATTTTTTTATTACTTATATCCATACAAATTTTTTTAATTTTTTTGAAATATAAGAAAAGAGTTTGTTTGAACTCAAGTCACAACCTGGATATACTCCAAATACACTTATTTTTGACAAGTGATCATTTGGTTCTAAATCACATAATTTACATTTCTTATCATCAGGCCGCATGTGACATGTCTCTTATACTAGTCTTAAAGCTATCTTTATTGAATTCTCTAGAGCATTGCATACATTTTAGGCTCTTGAAATTATCAATGTCAGTGTGAACATATAAATCACCTGAACATATAGGGCAAGATTTCAACACTATAGTCATGGTTATACTCCTTTTTTCTAATATATTTAACATAATATTCTCTAATGACATATATAATGTTCCATTAATACAATATGTCTGTTATAGTAAACACTATAAATAGTTTAAAAGTGAGAATGACATGAATTCAAGTTGGTATGTGCCGTCAAAGAAAGAAATTCAATCAGTAGCTGGTCAGCTTCAGTATGCATTGGTTCATGGTCATTATAAGCAAGCAAATATCATTTCTAGAACTATAATAAATCAACAGTGGTCTCCAGCTGTTATATATTTAGATCTTATTCGAACTACTCTAAATCACATTGGTAATCTGTGGCATGAAGGAAAAATACTTATATCTGAAGAACACCGAGCAACTCAATTCTGTCTATTATTAATGGATAGGGTTAGAAATAATTTTAGAATACCTCAGCCAAATGGTTTGAAAATATCTATTACAGCGATAGAAGATGACAAGCATGTAATGGGAACATATATGGCCGCAGATTTCTTTAGATGGGACGGATGGAATGTAGAGTTATTGGGCAGCTCCATTCCTAACAATGATCTTATAATGTATATTAAATCTTCTAAGCCTGACTTTGTTCTTTTATCTTCTACTTATCCTAAAAGTACTGAAAAGCTCATTGATGCTGTTAATAGCTTAAGAACTCTCGATAAATCTATAAAGATTTTAGTAGGGGGCCCAGGAGCACATAAGCTAAAAGGAAATAATGATCTTATTGACGGCTTTGCAGAAGACCCCTTGCAAGCAACTTATCTAGCCAACTCTTTGGTTGAAAGCAACCCATCGATGGTTCCTCTTGAATCTGTTCTCATATCACTTGGCAACAAAATACAAACTGTTAGAAAAAATAGGAATATCAGCCAGCACGTGCTGTCAGAAAAAGCAGGGCTTGCAAGAACCTTTATAAGTGCTGTCGAGCAGGGCAAGCAAAATGTATCTCTTGGGTCACTAAAGTCTATTGCAGACTCCTTGGATGTATCACTTAGTAGCATGCTAGAAGATTAGTACGTTTTTCGTAATAGAAGTGTTTTTTAAATTTATAGTATTTTGAATATTAACAAAAACGTAACAAGTTATAGTTGGATGAATTAGAGTTTTGTATGTTATAATTTAAAATTATAAGTATTTTTACTTAATTCGTAATTATTTTTGGAAATTAGTGTTTCGAGTAAAAAGTAAATAAGAAAGGTTAGTATCAAGTGTTTTTAGTTAGTAAGAAAATAAACAAAAGTTTTTTTGATTCATTCAGTTATAAAGAGGATTTTCAGCATTCAATCTTATCTGAAAAAAATTATTCAAGACTGAATACACCTAAAGAATTTCCTTACATAGAATCCTTATAATTTAACTTCTAATTAATAGAAATACTTTAGTAAACTCTTATCATATAAAAATAAGTAAATTATATGATCATTGGGAATTTTTGAAAAATATTTATCAATATGGGTTGCTCTAGCTATTATAATAGGTACTTTTTTAGGTTATATATTTCCTAATATTTTTAATTCTATTGCACATTTTGAGTTTGAAAATGTAAATTTGCTTGTAGCTCTACTTATTTGGCTCATGATTTTTCCTATGATGATAAATATTGATTTTCTCAAAATCAAAGAATTTAATTCTGCGCCAAAAGGATTAGTTATTACACTAATAATCAATTGGATTGTTAAGCCATTTACAATGGCTATGCTTGGGATTTTATTTTTTGAGTTTTTTTTTAAAAATTTAGTCTCACCTGAAGATGCAAAACAATATATTGCAGGAATGATACTTTTGGGAGTTGCTCCCTGTACGGCCATGGTTTTTGTATGGAGCACTCTAACTAAAGGAGATCCAAATTATACATTGCTTCAAGTATCTATTAATGACCTGATTATGATTTTTGCTTTTGCTCCATTAGTAGCCATTTACTTAGGAGTAACAGAAATTAATGTTCCTTGGAATACATTAATTATTTCAGTTGTTTTATATGTTGTAGTACCCTTAATATTTGGATATTTTATAAGGCAATTTATCTTATCTAATGATGATGTAAGAATAATTAGTTTTAATCAAAATTTTAAACCTATTATTATATTAGCTTTACTACTAACGGTAGTTTTACTTTTTGGTTTTCAAGGTGAAAAGATAGTAGAGTCTCCTTTCATTATTATCCTCATTGCAATTCCACTTCTTATACAAACTTATGGTATCTTTTTCATAGGTTATTTTATTTCTTACATTTGGAAACTACCTCATCAAATCGCTGGGCCTGCTTGTTTGATAGGAACTTCAAACTTTTTTGAACTTGCAGTTGCTGTAGCAATAGGTTTGTTTGGAATTGAATCTGGAGCAGCTTTAGCTACAGTAGTTGGAGTTCTTGTTGAAGTTCCTGTGATGCTTTCTCTTGTATATTTTGTAAATAAAACTAGAAATAATTTTCCTCATTCATAATTTATTTTAATATAATCTAAATATGGAAATAGAAAAAAAAATTCAAGAACTCGATGAAAGAATTAAGAATTTAGAAGAAATCCAAACTGATGTATTAGATATGTTAGAATTTCTTGCTAAAAGAAATAATATCATTACTGATTAAATCCATCTTCTGGTTTTTTTCTTATATTCTTTGTAACCTGCAATTTTCGATAGTTTGTTTTCTTCGTAACTAACTATTCTTAAATTAATTAGATATATTCCAATTAATGAACCTAGAATTATTCCGAAAGAATTAAGTGAAATGGATATTCCTGAGGTAAATATAAAGAATGAGAGATACATTGGATTTCTTGAATATCTAAATATGCCTTTTGATAATATTTTATTAGTTTTTTTAAAAGGAGAGGGTGATTCTGAGTTTTTATAAAATTCTATTAGAGCTAAGGTCATAATTGATATTGATATAACTATTATTGTTATTCCAAAATTTAGAAATACTCCAGAGCTTATGTTTATATTCCTTATAAAAAACAATTCAAGTATCCCCCCAATTATTACAGGGGAAAAAAATAAAAATGGAGGAACCCTTAATATTTTGTGAATTTTATTCATTTGAGTTATACAATTTTATAAAAAATAAAAATAACAATCCAGAAATTAGTAAAATTATTCCTGTAAAAAAGATTGTTATTTCTAGTCCATAATTATCTGACATATACCCTAACAATATGTGTCCTGACCATCCAAAGCCTATAGTAATAAACCAAGCTGAAACAGCTGTACTTCTTAATTCATTAGGAATATTTTTTTGTAAAAATATCCATTGAATAGCATCAAAACAAGCAGAACATCCTCCAATTATAAATAATAAAATTACTATAAAAAAAAGATTAGAGAAAATAGGAATAAATAAAATACTAGCTCCAAAAAATATGCTTATAGAAGTTGCTAATAAATAAGCTTTATTAATATCTTTCCATCTAAATAATAAGATTATTCCAACAAAGGATCCAATAGACATTGTGGTTTGAAGTACACTTAATGTTCCAATCTCTGATTTTAATATAAATTTACTAATTGAAGAAAGAAGACTGAAAAATGAGAATCCAAAAATTTCAACTATTCCAGCAAAAAGAAGTAGATTTCTTGAATAAAAATTACCAAACACTAGATTGAGTCCTTCCTTTATAGAGCTAAAGTAATTTTTTTTATTTTTTATTTCAATTAAGTTATCTGACCTTAGTAATATACTTAATGAACCTAAAATTCCAAATATAGCCGATAGTATTATTGCTTCTTCAACTCCAAATAAGACTGAAAAAAAACCTCCTAATAATGATCCAATAACTCCAGTCATTCTCATAATTAAGGAATAAATCAACATAGCTAAAATTTTTTGATTATCCTCTACAGAATTGACAACACTGCCTTGAAAAGCTGGAACTATAAATGATCTATTTATGCCTGTCATTGCTGATGCTAAATAAGCAATAATAATAAAATTTTTATTCTGAATAACAAGAAGAGCAAATATAAATAGAATAATAAATCTCAATATTCCGACTATTATAATAGTTTTATTTCTTCCAAATTTATCTGCAGCGGCAGCAGTAAATGGTGAAAAAAAAGTTTGAATTATTGAACCAATTGCAAAAGATATAGTTGTAGCTAGAATTGAATCTGTTGATTCTAATATCAACCAACTTATACATAATCTTTCTATCCACTCCGAACAATTATAGAAAAATAATCCAATCATCAAGCTGCGAAATATTGAATTCTTAATAATTAGATTTTTTCTAAAGTTAATTACTGGGTTTAGCATAAAAAAAAATGTTAATTACACTAGAAGTAACAAATATGATAATTTAAGTATATAAATCTAAGTCTTAATTTATAGGAATATTGTGAATCAAATACAAATAAACGAATCATTAATTGTTGTAGATATAGGTACTTCATCTATTAAGACTTCTATTTTTGATTTAAATGGAAAGATATTACCACAATTTTCTGTAGAAATCCCTCACAGTATTACAAGTAAAAATGATGGAACTTCAGAGCAAGATCCAGAACTCTTAAGATCTATAGTTGAAGATTCTATAGATCTTGTCTTAGAAAAATCGCAAGGATTTATTAAGAATATAATAGGAGTAGGTTTTGATTCCATGGCTAGCACTTTAGTTGGAATAGATAAAGATGGAAATGCTATCACTCCGATCTATACTTATGCAGATACTAGGTCAAATAGCCAAGTTGATAAAATCAAAAAAGAATTTAATGAAAAAAGACTTCATCAAGAAACTGGAGCTGCTCAACATACATCATATATTCCATCAAAAATAATATGGATTAAAGAAAATCTTAGTAATTATAAAGATATTGATAAATTTATTGATTTTTCAACATACATATATTCCAAATGGTTTGAAAATAAAAGCTTCAAAGCAAGTTATAGTATCTCTTCTTGGAGCGGATTGTTGGATAGGAATAAATTAGAATGGCACTCAGATCTAATTAAATATTTAGATCTTACAAAAGATAGATTACCTGTTCTAAGTAGATATGACAATTATGAAAAAGGATTAAATAAAATTTACTCAAAAAGATGGAAGAAGTTATCAGAAACTCCATTTTTTTTATCTGTTGGGGATGGCATGGCTGCAACTTTAGGAAGTGGATGTAATAATAGAAAAAAAGTTGCTATAACTATAGGTAGTACTGCGGCAATAAGAATATTGACAAATTCAAAAGTAGAAGAAGTTCCAAAAGGGCTTTGGTGCTATAGGTTACTTGATAATTTTACATTACTAGGTGGATCTTTTTCTGAAGGCGGAAATCTTATCAATTGGGCTAATAAGAATTTAAGGCTTCCTAAATCAGAAAACTTAAATAATCAGCTATTAAGATTAGAGCCAGGTGCACATGGAATTTCAGTATTACCTTTTTTATTAGGTGAAAGAGCATTAGGATGGTCAAATAACTCTAAATCTATAATTTCTGGACTGAAATACTCTAATACATCTACAGAAATACTACAGTCTTTTTTAGAATCCATAAGCTATAGATTATTTTTGGTTTATCAATTGTTAGAAAAATTTATTGATAATGAATCAGAAGTAATAGCAAGTGGGGGTGCAATAAAAAATTTACCTTGGTGGATTCAAACTACATCTGATGTTTTAGGTAAAGAAATAAATATTTCGAAAGATAATCAAGATACTGGAAAAGGTGTTGCAATACTTATACTAAAAGCTTTGGGTCTAATAAATAATTTTGAAGATATTAATACTGAAATAGAAGCAAAATATTATCCAAATCAAAAAAATCACAAAATTCATCAGAAATTCATAGCTTATCATTTAGATCTTTATAATAATTATCAATCCTTTAGTTAGATATATGAATAATTAAGTATAATTTAATTATGGAAGAAAAATTTGATTTAGCCATTATAGGAGGAGGTATAGTAGGCTCAGCTGCAGCTTATTATTCGTCCTTAAAGGGTCTAAAGGTTGTTCTAATTGAAAGAGACTCAGTAGCTAGTCATGCCTCTGGTTTCGCCTATGGAGGCATAACTCCAATGGTGGGTTTGGATGAAAATTCTCCGTACGATAAAATTAGCAAATATTCTTACGAGTTGCATAAAAATCTATCTCAGGAATTACCCGACTTTTCTGGGATTGATTATGGTTATAAAATTTACCCAAATATAGAATTAGCATTAGATGAGGAAGAAGAATCTACTCTAAGGGATATATATAAGGAAAACTCAAATAATTATTCTTGGTGTGATAAGAATGATCTAGAAAAAATTGATAAAAGACTAGGTCCTAAAGTTTTATCTGGTCTTGTATCTAATTATTCATCAGGTGTAGAACCTTACAAAATAACCTTGGCATTAGCGACTGCTGCTGAAAAATTAGGAGCAAAAATAATCAATTCCGAAGTTTTAAAATTTATTCCCTCAGGTTCAAAAATCTATGAATTGAAGTTATCTAATGGTAATAAAATAATTTCTGAGAATACAATTATTGCAGCTGGTCCTTGGAGTATGGATTTTTCTGAATGGTTTGGTATACAGATCCCAATTAAACCATTAAAAGGTCAAATTCTAAGATTGAGAAGTAACGAAGTAATTGACAAGGGATTTCATTGGGGTCCAAATTATGTCACTACAAAGCAGGATGGGTTAATTTGGGCAGGAACAACTGAAGAAGATGAAGGATTTGACGAGAATCCTTCAAATTATGGCCTTAATAATATACTTGAATCTGTTGTTGAGATATTTCCGTTTTTAGAAGAGTCTGAACTTGTACTACAGACAGCCTGTCTAAGACCACTTTCAGTAGATAAATCGCCTATTATTTCTAAATCTGATGTTTATGAAAATTTATTCTTGGCTTCAGGTACTGGAAGACAAGGAATACTTCTAGCTCCAGCAATGGGTAAATTGATCTCAGATATGACATCTAATGAAAAAACAGAAATAGATGTTTCTGCTTTTTCTCATGAAAGGTTCAAAAATTAAGCCATTGATGCGCTGGCCCTATACGCTGTCCTAAGATCCTGCTGTTCAAATTCTAATGGTTTTTCTCCCATTGCAAATTCATAAAGCGCAGCTTTATATATTCCTTCCAATGTATAAATAATTGAAACTGAAATACTAGCACATAAAACTCCAACTATCATACCGAGGGTAGGGCTTACTAATCCAAAAAACCATCCTAAAGCACCACTAGCAAGCAAGGCTAGTATTTGGAAAATACCAAATCCAAAGTTTGCAGCAACTTGGTTACCCCATGTTTGTCTAAACAAACCCGAAGATCTTTTTATTGCAGAAATAGGACCCAGATTTTCTGAAACAACAATTGGGACTACAAAAAATGTCATCATAGCCCAACCAGCTTGTAGAAAACTTGCAAAAATTTCAGTCATGATTTGTCCCATCATTCCTCTGTTTCTACCACTTGATCTTATAGCTGCAAAAATTAATGCCATTATAGTTACTATTATTGACCAAAGGAATATATGGTGAATATGTTTGAATGCGTGACTTAGACCAGAAGATATATTTGGATCACCACCCCTAAGTCTTTCTAGTGCTGCAGAAATTAAAGCTGAGTTAAAAAATACAACAATAAAATTAGCTCCAAAAATTAATATTGCTAAAGGAATTATAGAACCTTGTTCATCTTGATTTTCAGATAAACTGATTCCACCCATAGAAAATATAACTCCTAAAAGTATAATTACAAATAATGCGGCTAGAATCGGAAATAAAACAAGCTCCTTATCTTTTTTTAAGACTTTTACGCATGATTTCATAAGGTGAATAGTGTTTGATATATTACCAAAGAATCCTTGATTTACCAAAATATGCTCCTGATCATAACTAAATTAAACTTAATTATATTATTTTTTTTATGAATTACTCAAGAGTTGCTGTCTGAGCTTTCTTAAGTAAATCCCAATTAATTTCATATCCAAGCCCTGGTTTAGTTGGAGCAGTTACATATCCGTTATCAAAATTAATGTCCTCAATCAAACCAAACATGTTAGCTCCTGTACATGGGAAAAACTCGAAGAATTCACAGTTAGGGACTGCCATTGTTAGGTGAAGATTTGCAACATTATTTAAAGAATTACCTCCATGATGAATCTCGCATTTCATATTAAAACCTTCAGCAAGATGACAGAGTTTTATCATTGGAGTAATACCTCCAGTTACAGGGACATCTCCTCTTAGAAAGTCTGTGGCATATTCTGTGATCCATTCTGCCATGCCATAAAATCTTCCTGGAGCATATTCTGTAGACATTATAGGAATATCTAACTTTTGATGAAGCTTTTTGTAGCTATAAATATCTTCTTCTACTAGTGGGTCTTCATACCAATAAAAATTAAGATCTTCTATCGCTCTTCCTACTCTTACTGAATCTTCATATTGATATGACCACATGGAATCTAACATTAACTTCATATCATCTCCTACTGCTTCTCTTACTGCTTTGCAAATTTCAATATCATACTTGGGTTCACCATGTGGATGAATTTTATGAGCAGTCCAACCCATCTCTTTGAATTTAATGGCTTCTTCTGCATATTCTTCTTTTGTAGCATGATAAGCGGTTGAAGAATAGACAGGTGCAGTTTCCTTATATGTGCCTATAAGCCTATGAATAGGTTGATTAGCTATTTTTCCATTAATATCCCATAAGCAAACATCAATTGCAGCAATTACATAAGTAGAAACAGATCTATTCATTTTCCACATATCTTGCCAAATTGCCCCTATATCCAGCGGATTTCTTCCAACAATTATTGGTTTTATAAATTCAATTAATCCAGGAGCATGGTGATTTGCTCCAACTCTAGAACTTCCTAAAAAGGAATTACCGCTAACACCTTGATCAGTTTCTACTGTAACCACCCCTAGTTGAACAGTACCTCCAAATTGTGTGTGATCATTGGTTTTCCAAGGCTCTGTCGGCCAGTCAAATAATTCTACTTTCACATTAGTAATTTTCATCTCTTCTCCAGTTTAGAAATCTAATTTGAATGTTATGTTATCATACCTGTTGTATGAAAAATTATAAATGGATTGCATTCTTAGCAGTTACTCTATCTTTATTTGTAAGTGTAATGAGTATGGGTGCTATATTAATATCATTAAAAGATATTTCTGAATCATTCAATACTCCTATTCATCAAGTATCTTGGCTTGTAATAGTTCATTTGTTAACTGTTACAGCAATTCTTCTTCCAGCAGGAAATATAGCAGATAGATTTGGTCGAAAAAATATTCATATTTTTGGAATCTTAATTTTTATATTAGGAACAATAATTGGTGTTTTTGCTAATAGCTTTGAAGTATTAATTTTTTCAAGAATAATAATGGCAATTGGATCTGGAATGGGACAATCCGTAGGTGGCGCAATAGTAAGTAGTTTATTTCCTGAATCTGAACGTGGTAAATCCCTAGGAATGATGAGTACTAGTGTTGGTTTAGGTCAAATGTTTGGGCCAGTTTTAGGAGGAGTTTTAGTCTATAATTTTGGATGGGTATACGTATACTTATTTTTATTAATACCTATGATTTTAGCTTTAATATTAGGTTACTTTTTGTTAAGACCGGATAATTTAAGTTCAAATAGAAAAGATGATTATTTTGATTATAAAGGAACTTTATTTGGTGTAAGCTTTATTGTTACTTTGATTGTTGGATTAAAGAATTTATCAATTGAAAATATTTTTTCAAATTATGCTTTTATATTTCTAATTTTATCTATTCCATTTTGCATAGCTTTTATCATTACGGAATTAAGAATCTCAAATCCTATTCTAAATTTCGGATTATTCAAAAAGAAAAATTTTAGTTTAGCAATTAACACCAGACTTTTTGCGTTTATGTCTATGAGTGCGGATATGATTATGATGCCTATATTTTTAACAGGCTTATTAAGTATCAATGAATCAGAGGTAGGATTTATGTTGATTTTTGGAGCTTTAGCTTTTGCAATTTCTGCGCCAATTGGAGGGAGACTTTCTGATCAATTTGGGAGAAAAAAATTTATAATATTAGGCCTTTTAATGCTAATTTTTTCATATGCAATGATTTCTCAATTTAACATAAATTCATCTAAGAAATTTATAACAATATTTCTTGTAATAGGGGGAGTTGGTAAAGGACTTTGGGGATCTCCCAATATGGCTTTGACGTATAGCTCTTTGAGCAAAAATCAATATAGTTTTGTTTCTTCAATAATCAGTTTTATTAGAAATATGGGAAATACTTTGGGTCAAACCTATGCAACAGTAATTCTTTCAGTATTTTTACTCATAGGTGCTAATTATAATGGAGATATTAGTGGCTTAGGCTCTCTTGAGGAAAATTCAATTAATATTTTTCTAAATGCTTGGAAATTTATATATATTTCTTCTATAGTTTTTTTATTGATTTCATTAATTCCTAATATTTTTGTAATGAAGCAAAAACAAATATAATAATATTATGAAATTTTTTTTTATTTCTAGCTTTATATTTCTTATTTTTTTTTCTTGCAATAGTCAGGATACTTTAACCGTTAGTTCATCTGAAATAAAAGGCGAAATATTTACAAAGAATAATGCAGAATTGATTAGAACTTTTGAAAATGATTATTCTTTCTGGAAATCTAAAAATAATAAAGAAATATATGAAGATTTATCATCTAATTTAGGTTTCTTCAATTCATTCCAAGAACTTAGAAAAGCTCAATATAGATCTATGGGTATTGTAACTGATTTATCAGAAATACAATCTCTTATAGATTCAGGAAGCCCTACTTTTCTTGAGGGATGGAGTGAAACTTGTGTTTATTGTAAGCTAAGTGAAGTAGTACTAAATAGCCTAAAAGATGAATATAAAAATGATATAAACTTTGTTGTTGTGGATGTTGCTAATAGATACCTAGAAGATGTAACTCCAACTCTTAAGAAATATGAAATCTTTAGTACACCAACTTATATAATTTTTGATAGATATGGAGATGAAATTTATAGATCTGTAGGTTATTCTGCGCAAAAAGAAAAACTATCAGAGATACTAAGTCAATCTTTACAAAATTAATTATGAAACTCAATTCTCTATTAGAAAAAAATATTACTAGATTGGCTCCTATGGCTGGTGTTTCAAATGAACCATTTAGAATGATATGTTTAGAAAATGGATCAGGATTTGTTACTAGTGAAGAAATTGATTCAGTTTCATTACTTTATAATAAATCAGAAAGAACTAATCTTATTACACAATTTTCCAAATTTGAAAAACCTATTGCAATGCAACTTTTAGGTTGTGATCCTCTATCATTATCAGAATCGTCTAAGATCCTACAAGATTTAGGAGCTAGCATAATTGATATTAATATGGGTTGCCCAGTTCCAAAAATTACTAAAAAAGGTAAAGGTGCTGCTTTAATGAAAGATATAAAGAAAACAGCCATTCTTATAAGAAGTATCAGAAAAGTTACAATAGTCCCTTTGACTGTAAAAATTAGAAGTGGCTGGGATGATAAAAATATTAATGCAGTTGAATTTGCTGAAATGCTTCAATCAGAAGGAGTAGATGGAATTACTGTTCATCCAAGAACCAAATCACAAAGATATGAAGGTAAATCAAAATGGTCAATTATCAAAGATGTTGTTGATAAGGTAAGCATACCAGTAACTGGAAATGGAGATGTAGAGTCTTATGAAACTGCAAAAAAAATGATGAATTTCACTAATTGTAAATCTGTAATGGTTGGTCGTGGAGCAATAGGCAATCCATGGATATTTAATAAAGAATTTAATAACTATGCAACTGAACAAAAAGAATTGTACAAGAAAAAAACAATTATGAAGCATATTGAATTAATGAAGGAGTATTTTCCAAAAAAAAATCTTGATTTAGAAATAAAGAAAAATTTGGCCTACTATACAAAAGGTTTTTATAACTCTAGGGAACTAAGACAAAAAATATTTCAGAATTCTAATGACATTCAAAAAATAATAAGTTTATTTTTTGATTTTTTTGATAAAAATATTGAGGCTAAAACTTTTGAAAAGATTTCAATTTAAGAAAAAAAAATTAAGACCAACTTCTTCAAAGGTTCTTGGAGCTATATTCTCTATCCTAGGTCATAAAAATCTAGAAGGAAAAAAATTTTTAGATTTATATGCTGGAACAGGTGCTGTGGGAATAAAATCTCTTGAACTGGGTGCCTCGCAATGCTCATTTGTTGATATAAATAATAAATTTCTACTAAATATAAAAAAGAAATTAGAAAAATATGGATTTATAGGCAAAGGAAAATTTATAAGGGCAAACTGTGAGAATCAACTCTCTAAGGTGAATGGAAGTTTTGATTTTATTTTTGTTGACCCACCATATAAAGAAGATCCTTTTGAAAACATCATCACTCAAATAGTAAATGTAGGCCTTTCAAATGAAAAAACTGTACTCATTTTAGAGCACTCTTCTAGACAGAATATAGATAAATCAATTAAAATTTTTAATATGCAAGGACAAAAAGAATATGGAGATAGTTGTATTTCAATATTTTCTAGAGAATAAGAGAGAAATAAATGGTAAAAAGTATATATCCTGGAACATTTGATCCAGTAACAAACGGTCATCTAGATATTGTCAGAAGAGCCTCATTGCTTTTTGAAAAAGTTATAGTTTGTGTTTATTCTGGATCATTAAAAAATGTAATTTTTGATATTGATGAAAGAGTGAGTATGTTTAAGGAAACTGTTTCAGAAATAAAAAATGTAGATGTTATTCCATTCAATTCGCTAACTGTTGACTTAGCTAAACAATTAAGAGCTTCAGTTATAATTAGAGGCTTAAGAATCGGAGCAGACTTTGAATATGAACGAGAAATGGCTCTAACTAATCGTGAAATGAATTCTGATATAGATACTGTTTGCTTGATTTCTTCATTGAAATATCAATATGTTAGTTCAAGTAGGGTGAAAGAGATAGCTTCTTTGCAAGGTGATATAAAATCTTTAGTCCCTGAGCACGTGTTTGAACCATTAATGAAAAGAATCAGTAAATCTGCTTAAAATAATACAGAATTTTGCTGTAGGAATGACATAGAATTTACATATTGGGAGGATTTATGAATATTATTGAAGAAATTAAAAATTTAGAAACTATTGTGAATGAATCAAAATCTTTACCTGGAACTTCAAAGGTAATGATAGATAAGTCACGTTCACTAGATATCCTTAGACAAGTTATATCAAATTTGCCTAGTGAACTTGATGAAGCTGGAATGGTTACAAGGCAAAAAGAAGCTATAATTGATCAAGCTAACAAAGAAGCCGAAAGAATAAGAAATTATGCTGACGAAGAAGCTTCTACAATGAGAGAAATAGCAAAGAGAGATGCCTCTAAGATTCTTTCAGATGCTGAGGCAAAAGCTGAGGAAATGATTCAAGAAACCTCTATTGTTGATGGAGCTAATAAAAGATCTGAAGAGATCATAACTGATGCTCAAAAACAATCAGAAAGCATATTAATGAGTGCCCAGCAAGACTCTAGTAAACTACTCGATGAGTCTGAAAAGATAGCAAGAGATAGAAGAGATGGTGCTGATAATTATGCTAAAGAAGTTCTTTATGCATTAGAGGAAAGAATTTCTACAATATTAAGTCAGGTAAGAAGTGGGTTAGATCTATTAGATGATCCTGCTGAAAATATAAGTGTTGAAGAAAATCAATAGTTTAACGACCGTAGTCGTCAGATAATCTTTCTATATCTTCTTCATCTATGTAATCACCAATTTGAACTTCTATTATTTCAAGAGGATCTATTTCTGAAATATTCTCGATACGATGCTTTATTGTTCTTGGCACACTAGCAGATTCCCCTCTGCCAATTTCAAAAATTTGATCTCCAACCGTAACTCTAGCGGTTCCTCTAGCAACAACCCATTCTTCATCTCTATGTTTATGTGTTTGAAGAGAGAGTCTACTACTTGGGTTAATAATAAGTCTTTTAGTTTGATAACCTGGACCTTTACATAAGATTTCATAGCTACCCCAAGGCCTAGTAGATTTTTGCTCTTTTTTATCAAACGAAATATTTACAGGTTTGTTTTCTTGCATTTTCAAATTATATTTTTAAAGAATCATATATCAAAAATCAATAACATCATATATTAATGAAATATCACAAGAGAAAATTACTGCGATTGATATTGAAATAGTTATAAAATTATAAATTATAAATATTTAGAAAAGATTTACATGGAAAATTTATCTGAAGATAGGATTATAAAAGACAGGCTTGAAAAACTTGAAAAATTAAGAATGTTGAAAGTCGACCCTTACCCTAATATATGGGGTAAAGATAGACTCATAATTTCTGATGTGATTTCTTCATATAAGGATGATCATAATACGGCCACTAAAAAATTATATCTTTCAGGAAGAATTACTGCGAAAAGAGCAATGGGTAAGATAATATTCTTTGATATAAAAGATCAATCAGGAAAAATACAACTTCATTATAAAGAAGAAGAATCAGATATTTCAAAAGATTTTTTGGATCTTATAGATATTGGAGATATTGTTGGAGTAGAGGGCAATTTATTTAAGACTAGACGGGGAGAATTGACTCTAAATCTATCTGATCTTACTCTTTTATCAAAATCAATCAGACCTCTACCAGATAAATGGTCAGGATTAAAAGATAATGAAATTAGATATAGGCAAAGGTATCTAGACTTAATTTCTAATGATTCATCATTAGAAATTGCTGTAAAAAGATCCAAGGCAATCTCCTCAGTGCGTAATTTTATGAATGAAAGAGGATTCTTAGAAGTAGAAACTCCTATATTAGTTGATATTCCTGCAGGTGGTAGAGCAATTCCATTTTCAACTTACCATGAGTCTTTAGAAAAAGATTTATTTCTTAGAATTGCTACTGAGCTACACCTAAAAAAATTAATTGTTGGTGGAATTGAAAAAGTATATGAGATAGGAAGATTATTTAGAAATGAAGGTATTGACCATGATCATAATCCAGAATTTACAACAATGGAATCATATGAAGCTTATGAGGATTATAATACAGTCATGAAAATGGTTGAAGATTTAGTTTCTTATGTATCAATCCAAGTAAACGGAACAACGAAAATAAAGGTTTCTGATGATTTAGTTGTAGATTTAGAACCACCTTGGCAAAGATTAGACTTAAGAAAAGCTATCATTGAAAATACTGGTATAGACTTCTTGAAATATAAGGATAACAAGGACTTAGCTGATGAAATGAATAAAAAAGGATATGTTGCTGATGAGAAAGAAGCTTGGGGAATATTGTTGGATAGACTTATCTCTCAAGGGGTTGAGCCAAAATTAATTCACCCAACTTTTCTTGTTGATTATCCTATAGAGATGTCTCCTTTGGCTAAACTTAAACCTGATTCTAAAGACGTAGTAGAAAGATTTGAAGCTTTTGTATTAGGTCATGAATTAGCAAATGCTTTTACAGAATTAAATGACCCCATAGATCAAAGAAATAGATTTATGGAACAAGAAAAACAAAGACAAAATCTTGGAGATGAAGAGGCTGATAGGCTTGATGAAGATTTTTTAGTATCTATAGAGCATGGGATGCCTCCAACAGGTGGATTAGGAATTGGTATTGATAGATTGATTATGCTAATAACAGCTCAAGATCAAATAAGAGAAGTATTATTATTTCCACAATTAAAAACTAAAAAATAATGTTAGATATAAAGAAAATTATAGAAAATAAAGAGCTCTTTTCTAATGGCTTAGCAAATAGAGGATATGATGTTTCTAACTTAGATATATTATTAAAACTTGATATACAAAGAAGAAATTTTATAACAGAGGGAGATGAAAAAAGATCAAAGAAAAATGAAATTTCAAAAAAAATTGGCCTTGAAAAAAGAAAGCCATTAAAAGAAGAAAGCCAAATCATAAAAGATCTTTCTGGAGAATTGAAAAAAATAGAGCAAGAACTCTCAGTTATAAATAAAAAAATAAAAGACATAATGTTAAATATTCCTAATTTACCTAATGCTTATGTACCTATTGGTAAGGATGAAAAATCTAACGTAGAAAAAGATATTATTGGAATTCAAAGAAATGAAAATTATATAAAACCTCATTGGGATATTGGCCCTGAAAAAAATATTTTAGACCTAGAAGCAGGAGCAAATATCTCTGGTGCTAGATTTTTTGTATTTAGAGGAAAAGGAGCAAGACTGCACAGAGCTCTTATGAACTGGATGATGGATGTTCATACAGATGAATTTGGTTATGAAGAAATTGACCCTCCTTACTTAGTAAAACAGGAGACTATGATAGGCTCGGGTAATCTTCCTAAATTTAAGGATAATTTATATAGGGATGATGAAACTGATCTATGGTTAATTCCTACTGCAGAAGTTTCTTTGAACGGCTTACATCAAGGTAAAATCATACCTCCAGATAGTTTGCCTAGAAATTATGTAGCGAGAACTCCAAGTTTTAGAAAAGAGCATACATCTGCAGGAAGAGATATAAGAGGAATTAAGAGAGTTCATCAATTTTATAAAGTTGAGATGTTTAAGTATGTTCACCCAGATGATTCTGAAGAACAATTAGAATCTATGATATCTAATGCAAGAACTTTATGTGATAGATTAGAACTCAGCTCAAAGCTTGTTCAATTATCTACTGGAGATATTGGATTTCAATCTGCTATAACTTATGACATTGAAGTTTGGGCATCCGGATCAAAGGAATGGCTAGAGGTATCATCTATCTCTAATTGTTATGATTTTCAGTCTAGAAGGAATAATACAAGATATAAAGAAACTCAATCATCATCAACAATTTTTCCTCATACATTGAATGGATCAGGTCTAGCTCTGCCTAGGATATGGGTAGCTATTATAGAAAATGGCCAGCAAGAAGATGGAACAATTAAAATTCCTGAAGTTCTGGTCCCATATACAGGATTTAGTTCGATTTAGTCATTTTTTCTGACATATTTAATATTTCCTATACTTTCAAAAGATCTTTGATATTGTAGGGGCCAAGCCTTAATATCTTCTTGAGAATATAAACTCCAATATGGATTCCTTAATAGTTCTCTTCCTAAAAATATTGCGTCAGCTTCATTATTATTTAATATTTCTTCAGCATGATCATTTTCAGTAATTAATCCTACGGTTCCTGTAAGAATTTCAGCTTGAGATTTAATAGATTTCGAAAGTGGTACTTGGTAGCCCTTTTTTAATTCAATTTCTTGATCAAAGTAATTACCTCCTGAAGAGCAATCAATTAGATCAACTCCTGCTTGCTTTAATTTTTTTGATAAAATAACTGAAGATTCTATATCCCAACCATCAGGATGATATTCAGTTACTGATATTCGGGCAAATATTGGAATATTTTTTCCTATTTTTTGCCTTATTTTTTTAGCTATTTCAACACCAAAAGAAGTTCTGTTATCTAAAGAACCTCCATGATTATCTTCTCTAATATTTGAAATCGGAGAAAAAAATTCATGAACCAGATATCCATGAGCAAGATGTAATTCAATACACTTAAATCCAGCTTCAACAGATCTTTCAGCTGCTTTTACAAAGTTTGTTGTAATCTCATTTATTTCTTCACTGGATAATTCACTGGGTATTTGAGATTCTTCATCAAAGGGTATAGAACTAGGTCCTTTCGGAATCCAGCCACCATCTTTAGTTTCAATTCTTCCTCTACCTTGCCAAGGTCTTTTGGTAGAAGCTTTTCTACCTGCATGGGCTAACTGTATTGCTGGGATAGAGTCTTGATCAGAGATAAACTTTGTTATATCTTTTAGCGGTTTTATATGCTCATCTTTCCAAATACCCAAATCCCATGGACTAATTCTTCCTTCAGGTTCAACTGCGGCTGCTTCTGACATAACTAAACCTGCTCCACCTACAGCTCTTGAACCTAGATGTACTAGATGCCAATTATTAGCAAATCCATCATCGCATGAATATTGGCACATAGGGGATACCCAAGACCTATTTTTTATTTCAATCCCTCTTATTTCAATAGGTTCAAAAAGTTTAGACATCAATTTCTCCATTATATTTTTCCATAGCTTTAGTTATACCATTTTCGATTATACTTATGCATGCTTCAGCTGCATTTTCACATGATTTATTGACCAAAGTTATATTTTTTACTTTAGATAATACGTATTTAATTTGATCTTCATTCTCATGCATTTTTCCAATTCCTATTTTTAATCTAAGGAAATTTTCAGTGCCTAAATGATTAATTATTGATTTTAATCCATTATGTCCACCACTACTACCTTTTCTCCTTATTCTTAGCTTTCCTTCTTCTAGATGAATATCATCAGATATGATTATTGTTTTATCCAAGGTAAATTTTTCTTTATTCAAAAGTTCAACTAATGCTAAACCAGAATTATTTACAAATGTAGTTGGATAAATTAAATAAATGCTATAGCCTTTTAGATCTAATCTTATTTCAGTATAATTTTTTTCATTCTTTTGATATTTCTTATAAACTGAAAATTCCTTATGTAAAATATCTAGCATCCACCATGGAACATTATGTCTAGTATCAGAATATTTTTCTCCTGGATTACCAAGCCCCAATATTATCCAGTTATTAATCATTTAATTCCCTTCCTTTAGGAAAGATTTTAGCTGAGATAAATTAATTATTGGTATGTCTTTTTCTTGAGCATCTAATAATTTTGAACCAGGATTTTCTCCTAAAAGAAGGTAATCAGTTTTATTAGAAACTTTGTTCGTAACTTTACCAGAATTTGTCTTTATTATTGTTTCTAAATTGTCTCTTGTTATATCACCAAAACTTCCAGTTATAACAAAAGCTTTATTTAGAAAAATTTCGGTAGATAGCTCATTTTTCTTATTTCCTTTTCCTAAACCAATATTCTTAAACTTCAACACAAGTGAAACATTATTCTCATCACTCACCCATCTAATAAAATTTTCTGCAACAACGGGGCCTATCCCATCAATTTCTAATAAAATTTCTCTTAGGTCTTCTAAATTATTTATTTTTTCACTTAGTTCATTTATGTTATTTATTTTTTTTGAAATCATTTCTGATATCTCAGAACCAACTCCTTCTATACCAAATGATGCTAACAATTTACTGAAACTTTTTTCCTTAGATTTTTCAATACTTAACAAAAGTTTACTTATACTTTTATCTCCAAATCCTTCTAATTCCTTTAGTCTATCTTTATGATTTTTTAATTCATAAATTTCATCTAATGAATTTATGATATTTGCTTTGAATAACAATGAACAAATTTTATTTCCTAAACCCTCTATATCCATACAATTTTTTGAAGCAAAATATTGTAATAATCTTTCAAATTTTTGTTCACATGATGAATTATTACATACTATTGAGGCCTCATCTGGGTCTATAAAAAGGATATTTTCACATGGCGCAGGACAATTTTTAGGGAAAGTAAATTTTTTTGAATATTTATCTCTAACATTATTTTTAGAAACCCCTAGTATTTGAGGTATTACTTCACCTGCTCTTTGTATTTCTATAAGGTCATTTTCTCTAAGATCTTTTCGTTTGATTTCATCTTTGTTATGTAATGTTGCTCTAGATATTTTAACTCCATCAATAATTACAGGATCTAACTCTGCCCATGGGGTTAAGACTCCTGTTCTTCCAACATTAAAATTTATCTTTCTTAATTTAGTTTCTACTACTTCAGGAGGAAATTTAAAAGCTGTAGCCCACCTAGGAATTCTACCTGTACTCCCTAATCTTTTTTGATAATCTACATTATCAATCTTGATAACTATTCCATCTGTACCATAATCTAAACTAGATTTATTTATATTCCAAAAATCTATAAATTTTTTCAATTCGTCAAATGAGTTGATTTTTTTATAATTTTGTTCAGTCCTCATGCCTAATTTCTTTATATGTATTAAAGATTCTAGTTGAGAATGATAAATCTCTTCTCCTATTCCGTTTAGAAGACTATAGAAAAAAACATTTATTGGTCTTTTTGCACTTTCTGAAGGGTCCAATTGTCTTACTGAACCAGATGAAGCATTTCGTGGATTTGAATAAAGACTTAATCCTGCTTTTTCTCTAAGATTATTGAATTCATTGAACTTAGAAATTGGAAAGTATATTTCACCTCTAAGTTCTAATTGATCAATACTGCTTATTCTTAAGGGAATTGATCTAATAGTTTTTACATTATTAGTTATATCTTCTCCTGTTACACCATTACCACGGGTTGAAGCTTGATTCAGCATTCCATTCTCATATTTAACTGAAACTGCTAAACCATCTATCTTAAGTTCACATATTAATGGATATATTTCCTGACCTATTATTTTTTTATTTCTTTCTATCCACTCTCCTAATTCTTCAAAATTAAATACATTTGAAAGACTTAGCATAGGAACAGTATGATCAATTTGAGAAAAACTTTCTGAAGGCAGCCCTCCAACTCTTTGAGTTGGAGATTCTAAGGATACAAATTCTGGATATTTTTTTTCTAATTCAACTAATTCTCGAAATTTTTTATCATAATCAAAATCAGACATTGAAGAATTTTCTTCAACATAGTATTCTACGTTTGCATTCTCTATTTCTTTTCTTAACTCTTCTATTTGTCTTTTTATTTGATTTGAATCCATAAAAAAAAATTATAAATTATTACTAAATTATAGATACTAAGCATGATTTTGGAAGTGTTATAAATGAATAGATTAGAGGTCATTCAAGCTTCTACAAAAAAACTTATTTCTGAATGCTTAGAAATAAGAAGAAAAGTTTTTATTGAGGAGCAAGGAGTTCCTGAGGAAGAAGAACTTGATGACTTAGACTCATCTTTTTTCAATGTTATAGGATTTTTAGACTTAAAACCTGTTGCTACAGGAAGGCTAATGTACATAACAGAAAAAAAAATGAAAATAGGTAGGATGGCAGTCTTGAGAAATTATAGAAAATTAGGATATGGAACAATTATTTTAAGATTTTTAGAAACTGCTGCTTTGAATTTAGGAGCAGAAATAGTTTCTCTAAATTCTCAAGAATATATTAAGAACTTTTATATAAATTCAGGCTATCAAACGAAAGGAGAGATTTTTATTGAAGCTAAAATTCCCCATATAGAAATGTTTAAGAAAATCAAGAATTAGATATTATTCTTTTTCCCATCCAGACTTACTTCCGCATCTGAGGCATCTTCTAGTATTGAAAATATTTTCCCAATCTCCATCAGAAGCTACATAGTCTAAAATACATCTCATAGCCTTATTTATATCAGGTAAATCATATTTTTCTACTGCATCATTCAACATCTCAACTAAATCAGATTGTATTTCAAAAGAAATAGATTTTTTACTTCCTGCCATATTTCCTCCATCATTTTTCTATAATGATAAATAAAATTTATAAGCTTACAATGTTTTCTTCAAATTTTCTATAAAATAACTAAATAAGAAAAAAATATAATCTAATTTTATGGCAGAACTGTTTCCATTTAAAGGCATAAGATATAATCAAAAGATTTCAGGAGATTTATCCTTAAACGTTTGTCCTCCTTTTGATAGTATTTCTTCTACTCTTCAAAGAAAACTTTATGATGTAAGTAATTACAACACAGTTAGGTTAGAACTAGGCTTGAGAGGATTAGATGAAGATCCTTATTTTTCTGCTGCAGAAACTCAGAAAAAATGGATTCAAGATGGTGTATTAATTCAAGATGATTCACCTTCAATATATGTCACAGAAGAAGAATTCTTATATGAAGACAAAATCATAACTAGAAAAGGTTTTATCTGTGCAATTAAAGTTGAAGACTATTCTAAAAGAATAGTTATGCCTCATGAAAAAACTAGAGATAAATGGGTTGAAGATAGATTTAAATTAATGGATGTAGCAAAATCAAATTATAGTCCCTTGCTATGTCTTTATAAGGATGACTCTAGAGAAACCGTAGCAAATTTGGTGAAATCTATTTCAGGTAAAAAGCCTTATATTGATATTGCTCCTGATGGTCTCCAAAAAATAAAAGTTTGGAGAGTAACAGATCGAGGTACAATTTCATTAATTTGTAAAAAATTTATTGATTCAAAAATTTATATTGCTGATGGTCATCATAGATATGAAGCAGGTCTTAGATATTTGTCAAATATTCGATCTAAAAGAGAAATCAATTCAGATGAATCAATTAACTATAGAATGATTCAGCTAATATCCATGAATGAGCCAGGATTGATTACAAGATCTTATCATAGGTACTTGAGAATGAATTCTGATGATCTTACGGATCTAGAAAAAAAAATTACTCTTAACAAAAATATTCAATCTATTAGTAAATCAAATATTAAAATTCATGAAAATTTTGTTAATGAATTTTATGAAAATGTTTGCGAGGAAAAGAATTTTAATTATATTCATTTTGGAATAATAATAAAGAATGCTAATGAGATTCGAACTTATAAATATACAGAAAATAATCTTTCACAAATAAATGATTATACATTTATCCATGAAAATTTTATGCCCCAAAATTTTAAGTCCAATTATGAAGAAAATATAATGTTTGAGACAGATCTCAAAGAGATAAACAATTTACTTCGATCTGATGGTAATTATGCAATACTAATGATGAGACCAATCCCAATGAATAGTTTTTTATCTGCTGTAAATTCTGGTGAAAGACTGCCTCCAAAAGTTACTAATTTTTTACCCAAGCCACCTGCTGGTCTAGTATTTCAAAGTCTAGAAGGTAAAATTTAATTTTGTATTATTTGATACTATCCAATCGTTTCATACATACATTTACTAATGTAATCGATGTTTTTACTTGTAATCCCGGCAACATTAATTCTTCCAGACTCGACAATGTAAATTGAGTAATCACTCTTAAGCTTTTTTACTTGTTCACTATTTATTCCACTAAAACTAAACATTCCTTTTTGATCTACAATAAAAGAAAAGTCTTTCTTACATCCAAGGTTTTTAAGATTAGAATCTAGAGATGATCTCATCTTCTTTATTCTTTCTCTCAATATTGTTAAGTCTTTGATCCATAATTTTCTTAATTCATTATCCTTGAGTATAATCTTTACAATTTCTGAACCGTGTGCTGGTGGATTTGAATATATTGTTCTAGCTGTTTTCTTTAGTTGACTAAGGATATTTAAAGACTTATTTTTATCTCTACTTTTGTAGATTAAACATCCTACTCTTTCACTGTATAAACCAAAATTTTTTGAGTAGCTAGAGCAAATAAATACATCATCTAACTCTTCAGATAATATCCTTACTCCCATAGCATCCTCTTCTATTCCATCACCCAGACCTTGGTAAGCAAAATCACAAATCGTTATAATTTTCTTTTTTTTCAGCAACAAAGATAACTCTTTCCATTGATCGAGACTTAAGTCACAACCAGTAGGATTATGACAACATCCATGAAGAACAATAATATCTCCTTCAGGAATTTTATTTATATTGGTAATCATAAGTTGAAAGTCAATTTTATTAGTACTTTTATCAAAGTAATCATAAGTATTTGAGTTAAAACCTGAAGACTCAAAAATAGGCTTATGATTAGCCCAAGTAGGATTACTAAACCAAATTGTTGAATCTTTAGAAAAAAGATGTAAAAATTCAGAAACTAGCTTGAGTGCCCCTGTTCCTCCAGGAGTATTTAATGCAATGGGAAAAATATCATTTTCTTCTAAAATTTCTTTCCCTACTATCATTTCAATAGATTTATCAAGAAACTCTTTATCTCCATCAATAGGTTTATAAGTTTTTGATAAATCCATATCAAGAATAATCTTTTCTGCTTCTAGTACTGATTCAAATGTACTAGTTCTACCATTATCATCTTGATACACGCCAACGGCCAAGTTAACCTTATTAGGATTTGAATCATTAGTATATTCTTCAGACAACCCTAGAATTGGATCTTTTGGTGCTTCATTTACATCATTAAAAAACATTTTATCTAAGTAATAGTGTTTATCTAATAAATTTTACTGGTCATCGTTGGATTGCTCTTGAGAAGATTCATCTGGTACTCCTTCGGAAGATTCATCTCCTGTTCCTTCTTCACCATCTTCTGAGTCTCCGGATAATGCTGCCATTTCCTCCTCAGTAACCTGAACTCTAGGTGGTTGAATCCATGCAATTTGAGATTCTGGATCTGAAGTTAGTTCAGCTCCTTTAGGAATATTTAGGTCTTTTGCATAAACATAGGTTTCTAAGTCTACTAATATTGAACAATCAGCTTCCAAAATTGATGGAATTTCAAGAGGTTTAGCTAAAATCGTCACTTCATAAGTACCTTGAGTTACAACCCCTGCGCCACCCCTGGTACCAGGAGCATCTTCTTGATTTACAAGAGAAACCGGCACTTGAACTTCTATTGCTTTTTCCATGTCAACTCTCAAGAAATCAACATGAATTAATTTATCAGTTACAGGATGTGTAGATATATTTCTAACCAATGTATATGTTTCATCTTTACCTTCTACAGATATTTTTAGTGGAGTTGTAAAACCAACTTCCTTGAGAGTCTTATACAGAATATCCTCTTCAACTTGTAGGCTAATTGATTCGCCAAGTCCATACATATTTATTGGAATAATTCCAGATTTTCTTAGGGAATTATTTTTCTTTCCAAATATATTTCTATTTTGAGTTTCTAATTTTACTTCTGCCATTTTTATTCCAATATCTTTTTAATTGATCTAGCTTTAAGTATAAGACATCTTATCTATTTTAGATGTTTTTATGGTGCAATTTAAATCAAAAACGATGTATTAATAGTCATTTATGCTAGTATTAAGAGTATGTTAATACCAATGAAGATAGATTATGCACTTAGGTTGTTAGTATATTTATCCATTAATAAAGATAAAGGCCTAATTAAAACAGAGGAAGTATCTAAAGATCAGGGAATTCCAATAAAGTTTTTGCAAAGAATAGCTAACGATCTTCAAAAATCTGGAGTAATTTCCTCTACTAGAGGTCCTCATGGTGGTCATGAAATTATAGTTGATCCAAAAAACCTATATGTATCTGAGATAATTAAAATTTTAGACTACACACTTTCCCCAGTTGATTGCCTTGATGATTTAGATATTTGTATTCATACCAGTTCTTGCAGTCAAAGAGAGCTATGGAAAGATGTTGAAAATGTTCTAATTGATCATCTTAGTAAAATATCTATTTTTGAATTATCTAACAGACAAAGCATTCTTAACCAAGAAGTAAAATTCAACTAGTACATATTACTCTTTGGTTCATCTGATCCCATGATATCGCCTAACATTGATAGAGGAGACGCTGCTTGTACCCCAGCATCTACAGGTAATACAACTCCAGTTACCCACTTAGCTTCATCACTAGCTAGATAAACAACTGCCCAACCTACATCCCACGCCGTACCCTCAGTCCCCAGGGGGCCAGCCTTTTTTCTTAATTCTCTCCAATTTTCTTCCATTTTCTTAAATCTATTTGGAAAGGCTCCATAAACATGACCAGGAGCAACGCAATTTACTCTAATATTTTGCCTACCGTGGTGAACTGCCATTATTCGAGATAAATGAGAAATAGCTGCTTTAGAAATAGAATAAGGAACATTTCTAGTTGACCCAGCCTGAGTACCGTCAATGGATGAAACATTAATAATAGAACCACCCCCAGATTTTTCCATTGCCGGAATAGCATATTTTGATCCCATCACAGCACTTTTCATGTTTAGATCAATTGATCTGTGCCAATCCTCTTCTTCAATTTCAGTAACCATACCACCACCGGGTCCACCAACATTATTAAATAAAATATCTAATTTTCCAAATTGTTTTACGGACTCTTTTATCATCGCTTCACAATCTTTTTCAGAAGTGACATCTCCTATAAATATTTTTCCTATTCCGCCCTCTTTTTCAATAGAATTAAGAGTTTCTTCTGCTCTATCAATATCAATGTCACTTAGTAATACTTTTGCACCTTCTTTAGCCATTAATATAGCTGCTGCTTGTCCAGTTCCAGCTATTTCTCCTCTAGTTCCAGCACCCGTAACTATAGCTACTTTATTTTCTAGCCTTTGTCCTGACGGCATCTCAGTCTCCTATATATCAATTTTCTTATATTATTCATTTATACATATATATGATTTTTTTTGCATGAAAAATCAATATAAATCTTTTCTTTTTATATATATAATGTAAATATGAATATACTAAGTATAAATTTAAATCTTTGTTGTTGGAGAGCTATCGAACTCTAATTAAAATTATTTTAATATTGTTCGAAACCCCAAATTTTAGGGGTTTTTTTGTTTAAACGAAATTTTGGAGTAAATTATGGCCATCACTCAATTAAATCCTTCTCAAGTTGAAAGATACAGTAGGCATCTTATAATGCCTAATGTAGGTAGTAAGGGGCAAAGAGCACTAATTGATTCAAAGGTATTGATTATTGGTGCAGGAGGTTTAGGATCACCTGTTGCACTTTATCTTGCTCTGGCAGGTGTTGGTAATATTGGAATTGTTGATTTTGATGTTGTAGATACATCTAATCTACAAAGACAAATCTTGCATACTGATGCAGATGTAGGTAAGAGAAAAGTAGAGTCTGCTAAAGAAACCTTAATTGCTCATAATCCTGATGTTAATGTCACTATACATGAAGAACCTATAAATTCTTATAATGCATTCGAAATAATGGAAAACTACGACATAATCATAAATGGGGCAGATAATTTTGCTACTAGATATTTAGCAAATGATGCAGCATTCCTACTAAATAAACCTTTAGTTGATGGAGCTATTTTAATATTCGATGGACAAGCTACAACTTATATACCTGGCAATGGATGTTACAGATGTATATTTCCTGATCCCCCACCTCCAGGCGAAGTACCGAGCTGCGCAGAAGCTGGGGTCATTGGAGCACTTCCGGGATTAGTTGGCTCTATCCAAGCCTTGGAAACAATAAAAATTATTCTAGGAGTAGGTGAATCTCTTTCAGGAAGAATGTTATTAATAGAAGCATTGAGTATGGAATTTAGAGAGATTAAAGTTAGGAAAAATCCAAATTGTAAACTATGTGGTGAAAATCCAGAAGTTAAAGAATTAATTGATTATGAAATTTTCTGTGGAGTTCCAGTAAGTTAATTTGAATGAGTACAAAATTAAGTATTGAAAAATTTAATACAGGTACATTAAGTAATATAGGTAAAACTAGCTTGATAGATCTTTCTTCACTAAGTGAAAATATTTCTGTGAAAATTTATGCTAAATTAGAAGGAGAAAATCCGACAGGGTCTATTAAAGATAGGGTAGCTAGATGTCTAATTTTTGATGCTGAAAAAAATAATAAATTAAGTCCTGGGCAGACTATAATTGAACCAACATCAGGAAATACAGGCATTGCTCTTGCTATGATATCCAAAATTAGAGGCTATAAAATGATAGCTGTAATGCCAGATTCAGTAAGTACAGAAAGAGTAGCTTTACTAAAATCTTTTGGGGCAAAAATTATTTTTTCTGAGGGAAAAGATGGTACAAATGGTTCTATAAAATTAGCTCAAAAAATTGCATCTGAAAATCCTGATTTCTTTATGCCATTTCAATATGGTAATCAAGCGAGTATAAAAGCACATTATTACACAACGGGTCCAGAGATACTTGATCAAATGCCAAATATTACTCATTTTGTAGCAGGCCTTGGGACTGGAGGTACGTTAATGGGAGTCGGTAAAAGGGCCAAGGAATTTAATGAATCTATAAAAATCATAGCAACTGCTCCTCATCCAGATGATGTTGTTCAAGGACTACGTTCAATTGAACACGGCTATATACCTCCAATACTTGATCTTGATAAAATTGATGGCAGAATTATGGTAGAAGCTGAAGAATCTTTTTATTGGACAAAAAAAGTTATGGAAACTCATGGTTTATTTGTCGGAGTTTCGTCTGGAGCAACCTTAGCTACATGTATAAAAATGTCTAGAAGATTAAAAAATTCAGTAATAGTAACTATTTTTGCTGATGGAGGATGGAAATATCTTTCTAGTGGGATTTATGAGAAGGAATTTTCAGAAATATCAAAAGATATTGACGGAAAAGTTTGGTGGTAGTTTGAATAATTTTTCAAAATCTGAAAAGCAAAATATTTTAGAGATGAAAATTTCTGAAATAAAAAAATTATTAAAAACAAAAAATATAACATCTGAAGAATTAGTAAATTTGCATATTCAACAGATTGAAACTTATAATCCCTTGATAAATGCAGTTTGTACATTTACACCTGAAATGGCTATTGAACATGCAAAAAAAATAGATCAAAATTTTGATTTTTCATCACCTTTGTCGGGTATTCCAACATTCATAAAAGATCTGAATTTAACTAAAGGAATTAGGACAACTAAAGGATCTCCAATTTATTCAAACTACATACCTGATGAAGATGATTTAGTTGTAAAAAAAATTAAATCTTCAGGTGCGATCATTTTAGGTAAAACTAATACGCCTGAGTTTGGAGCAGGCTCCCATACATTTAATGAAGTTTTTGATACAACTGTTAATCCATATAATTTAGATAAAACAGCAGGAGGATCTAGCGGTGGAGCAGGAGCCGCTCTTGCAGCCAGATTGATTACGATAGCTCAAGGATCTGACATGGGAGGTTCATTAAGAAATCCTGCTGCATGGAATAATGTAGTTGGATTCAGAACCACTATAGGTAGAGTTCCTAATCTTCCAAACTCTAAACCATATAACACTTTGAGTGTTAACGGACCAATGGCAAGAAATATAGATGATCTATCTATATTTTTGTCAATAATGGCAGGTTATGACAATAGAATCGGAAATAGTATAAATGAAGATCCCAAAATTTTTTCAGAGATAAAAAATATTAAAAACTTAAATCAAAAAATAGCTTTTACTCCTGATTTAGGTCAATATCCTGTATCAAAAGAAATCAGAGAATCTTTTAATAATTCTGTAAAAACCTTTGCGAATCTCGGTTTCGAATTAGAAGAAGCAGCACCTTCTCTTCCAAATGTAGATAATGTATTTCAAGTTCTAAGAGCTTATATTTTTGCTGATGAACATAAAGATCACATAAAAAATAATAAACATCTGATGAAAGATACAATAATTTGGAACGTTGAGAAAGGTATGAGTCTTTCTTCCTTAGAAATATCTGAAGCAGAATCACAAAGATCTATTATTGATCAAAAAATTTCAGAATTTTTTAATCAATATGACTTTCTAATTTTACCAACTACTAGCGTTCTTCCTTTTGATATAGATCAAGAATATATAAAAAATATAGACGGAACAGAATTAAATACATATATAGATTGGATGGCTCTTTGTTATGCAATAACTGCCACAGGCTGTCCAAGTGTAAGTATTCCATCAGGATTTAGTAAAGATGGATTACCTATAGGAATACAAATAGTTAGTAAAAAACTTAACGAATTGAAAATTCTAGAATTAGCAAAAGTTTTTGAATCAGAAACAAATTATTATAAAACGAAACCCAAATTAATATCTTAAGGAGTATTTTATGAATAAATATGCAGCAAACCTATCTATGTTATTTAATGAAGTTGAATTTTTAGAAAAGTTTACACTTGCCAAAGAAAATGGCTTTGAAGGAGTGGAATATCTTTTCCCTTATGATTTTGATAAACACGATATAAAAGCAGAGTTAGAAAAAAATAATCTAAAACAAATTTTGTTTGATTTTCCAGCTGGTGATTTTGCAGCTGGAGATCGAGGAATTGCAATTTTTCCTGATAGAAAATCAGAGTTTCAAGAAGGTGTACACAAAGCTTTAGAATATGCCAATCATTTGAGCTGTGAAAGGCTTACAGTTTTAGTTGGGATAGATAATGGTAAATTTACCAAATCTCAGTTACACGATACTTTGATTGAAAATCTTAATTATGCATCTGATGTATTAAAAAATACAAATATCATGATCTTAGTAGAGGCTCTAAATACTATCGATGCCCCTAATTATTTTATTTCTAATACTAAACATTGCAGAAAAATTATTGATGAGATTAATTTAGATTCAGTAAAAATTCAATATGATATTTATCATATGCAAATTATGGAAGGAGATATTATTAGAACCTTTGATAATAATAAGGATAAAATTGGACATATTCAAATTGCAGATAACCCAGGTAGAAATGAACCAGGTTCAGGAGAGATAAATTATGAAAATGTTTTTAAACATTTGTCTGAAAATTATCTAGGATGGATTGGATGTGAGTATTCACCTCTAGGAGATACAATTAAGGGTTTATCTTGGATAGATAATATCGGAGGGAAAAGTGCCTAAATTTGAAGCAAATTTACAGTTCATGTATAACGAATATGATCTTATAGATAGATATGAACAAGCTTCAAAATCTGGGTTTGAAGGAGTCGAATTACAGGCCCCTTATTCTTTGGAAGTTGACCAAATTAGAGAAAAATTAGATTTATATAAATTAAAACATGTAATAATAAATTTACCAGTGCAAGATCCAGATACCAACTTAGCAAATATAGCACTTAGGCCTGATAGAAAAGATCTATTTTTGGAAAGACTAGAATTAGGAATTAATTATGCTTCAAACCTCGGTTGCATTGGGATAAATACAGGGATAGGAACAAAGCCAGAAAATTTTGATGATGATGAAATTTATAATGTTTTAGTTGAAAATCAAAGAATAGCATCTGAAAAGTTATCAGAAAAAAATATAAAAACCTTAATTGAACCAATAAATACAGTAGATCAACCAGGATTTTTTATTAATACATCAAAACAGGGAATAGATCTGATTGAAGAAATTAACCATGAAAATGCATATCTTCTTTATGATGTTTATCACATGCAAATTATGGAAGGTGATTTATCTAGAAAAATTATTGCATTACAGGATAAGATCGGTCATATTCAAATTGCAGATAATCCAGGAAGAAATGAACCTGGAACAGGAGAAATAAACTATAAGCATATTTTTAATTTATTAGATGAAATAAATTATGAAGGATGGGTTGGTTGTGAATATTCACCTTTAGTTAATACTAATGATTCATTATCATGGCTAAAAAATAATTTATAATACAGCCATGAATTCTAAAAAAATTACTACTTTCTCTAAATTAGTATCATCTGTATTTTATATTGGATATTTCCCCTTAAGAGGAGGAGGAAGCTGGGCTGCTTTATTTTGCCTAATCTATTTTATTTTATTAAGATATTTGCTAGTTGATTTTTTTGATTTTTCTGAAAATTTATTCTTAATAATAAATCTAATAATATTAATTTTATATTTACCACTAGGTATAATTACTATAAATAGATCTATTTCTAAAGATGATCCAGATCCTCATCATGTTGTTTTTGATGAATGGGTTGGAATGTATATTCCTATCGTAATATTAGAATATAATTTATTTGCCTTTATACTTGCTTTTTTTATATTTAGATTCTTTGATATTTTTAAGCCTTATCCAATTAATAAATTTGAAGACCTTCCTAAAGCATATGGAGTATTGGGTGATGATATAGTTGCAGGAGTTTTTACTCTTATTTTTGTTGTAATAATAGAATCTTTTATTGAATTACCCGTTATCTAGGAAATTGAAAACTATATTTTCAAATTCTTCAGGGATTTCATCATGAATATTGTGACCTATTTCTTTAAGATGAATAACTTCTAGATTATTCATAATGCTTTTAATTTTTTTTATCTCTGTACTTGTTATTACTCCACCAGTTTTTATTTCGTCTCCAGCTAATAATAATGTTCTGATTCCTGAAATTTCTAGAAGAATTTCTTCAGGATGAAAAGATTTCAATGCTTCTCCATTGATAGTTGCTTCTAAAACTTTGTAATCAAGATTAGCTAGGTTTTCAGAAATTAATTCTAAGTTCTTAACGTTAGATAATTTAGAATTATTTTTTAATTTTTCTAAAATTTTATTTTTAGAATTAAAATTCTTTGATAAATGTAAATTATGCTGAAATCTTTGACTTATTCCTTTTTCTCCCTGTCTTTTGTGAGTAAAGAATGGAGGGTCTTCAAGTATTAATGCTTTAATATTGGTTTTGAGTATTTGGCTGACTTTTGTTGCAACACATGCCCCTAATGAATGTCCAATTATTTCTACTTTAGAATCTATATTTTTTTCTATAAAAGCTACTATATCATTACTAAAATTTATCCATTCGTAATTATCGAAATGATCAGAATTTCCATGACCTCTAAAATCTATAAGATAAACTGTGCGAATTTTTGATAATTTTTTTGATATGTTATTCCATGTTTTAGATGAATTGGAAATTCCATGAAGTAAAATTATTGGAGGACCATCTCCAAACTTTTGGAAGAATATCTTTTTATTTTCAACTAGGAAATAATTTTTCATTTAGTTTTCTATGAATTCAAGTATGGATTTAGAAAATTCTGCAGGGAAGTCTCTATGTATATTATGACCTGATTTTTCCCATTTATTTATCTTAATAGATGAATTTAAATTTTTAAGATAATTTATATTTTCTTCAGAATTTATTCCTCCAAAATCTGGATTTGAGTGATTCAAAATTGTGTCATTTTTTACATTTTTATATATTTCTTCAATTGAAAAATCATCTTTGAATTTTCTTGGTACTTCTAATAAAAAATTGTCAGTAAACATTCTGGCAGTTGCTATCTCTACGGGTATATCATCTCTCCAGTCGGGTCTTAATTTTTTCAATTTAATGATTGCTTCATTTAAACTTTTAGAATTATCTATTGTTTCTGCAACTATTTTCCCTCTACTTGCTCTTCCTGTTTTATCTACAGGTTGAGTTCCTAAAAATGGATCCTCTAAAATAACTCCTTTAATTTGATTATAATTTTTTGATGAAACTGAAGCTACAATTGGGCCTCCTAATGAGTGTCCTACTAAATAGATATTTTTTAAATTGAGTTTAGAAATTATGTTTGAAATATCATCTGCCCAAGTAGATCTTTTATGAGATATTAGTGTTTTACCAGATCTACCAAATCCTCTAAGGTCTACTGAAAAAACGTTATAATTTTTTGGCATATTATCCATTATTTTTTTCCAAGATTGCCATCTTTCTAAAAAACCGTGGACAAAAAATATATTTATATAGTTCTCTCTTTTCTCTCTTGATGCAATATTGATTGCTACATCATTAGTATGACAAAAAAATTCTTTATACATTAATCTATTTATTACTTAGCTTGCCGGTAACTTCAAAGTTTTTCCATTTATCAGATTTATTTTTATTTATTTTCTTGTATAGATTTTCTTTATTAACTTTTTTTATTTTTTCATAATATTCTTTATCATCCATAAATTATCCCTTTCATCTATATTCTATTAAGATGTACATACTAAATTATAGTTTTGAGAGTTTCACCTATTCTTGAAGGATCACTAGCATGATGAGCTCCAGCATCTTTAAGTGCTTTTATTTTTTCCGCTGCTAGTCCCATTTTCCCACTAATTACCGCTCCAGCATGCCCCATTCTTTTGCCTTTAGGTGCTGTAGTCCCTGCTATTGAAAATACTACAGGTTTTGAGATTTTATTCTTAATATATTCTGCTGCTTCCTGTTCTTTTGTTCCACCAATTTCTCCAATTAAGACTATAGAATCAGTATTGCTATCTCTTTCAAAAAATTCTAGAACATCTACAAAACTTGTTCCATGTATTGGGTCACCACCTATTCCTATACAAATTGATTGCCCAAGACCGACTTCTCCAATTTGAGAAATTGCTTCATAGGTTAGAGTTCCTGATCTAGACACAACACCTACCTTACCCTCCTTACAAATATTACTAGGAATAATACCAATTTTTATTTTTAATTTTGGAAAAATCAAACCAGGACAATTTGGTCCTATCAAAGTTGTATTTTTATCTTTAATGTAATTTTTTACCTTAATCATGTCGTGAATTGGTATGCCTTCAGTGATACAAACAACTATTTCTAATTTTGCATCTATTTGTTCAATTATTGCATCCATAGCAAAAGCAGCAGGAACATAGATGACTCCGACATTTGCGTTTGTTTTACTTACTGCATCCTTAACTGTTTCAAAATAAGGAATATTTTCATCAAACAAGGTTCCCTCTCTTTTGGGATGCACACAAGCAACAACATTAGTTCCATACTCAATCGATCTTCGAGCTTGAAAGGTACCATCCTTTCCTAGACCTTGAATTAGAACCTTTGTATTTTTATCTAATTTCATTTGTTAATACTATCCTTGCTTAAATTAGTAAGAAGTTCGGCAGCATTACCTAAATTTTTTGCAATATGTATATCTAAATTAGAATTCTTAAGAATAGAAAAACCTTTTTCAGAATTAGTACCTCTCATTGATACAATTATAGGGAGATTAAACGAAGCTTCTTTAGCTGCTTCAACGATTCCTTCTGCTATTAGGTCAGCTCTGGCAATTCCTGCAAATAAATTTACCAGTAAAAACTTAACATTTTTGTCTGAAACCAGGATTCTAAAAGCTTCTTTGATTTTTTCCTTATCTGTAGATCCACCAACATCAAGAAAATTTGCAGGGAAGCATCCAGACTTAGTAGTTACATCCATAGTCGCCATTGCTAACCCAGCTCCATTCACCAAGCATCCTACATTTCCTTGATCTAATTTGACATATGCTAGATCAAAATCCTTTGCTCTAGTTTCAATTGGATTTTCTTGGTTCTTATCTCGTAGCTTAAAAATTTCTTTTTGTCTAAAAAAGCTATCATCATCAATATTTATCTTACAATCTAATGGGATAAGTTTATTTTTATTGTCTAAAACAAGAGGATTGATTTCTATGAGTGTACTATCTGTTTCTAGGAATGCTTTATATAAATTTAAAATTAAGTTTATGAAGTCACTCTGTGACTCTTTAGGAAGATTTAGTGATCTTATAGTTTTTCTTAATTCGTATGGTTTAGTTCCCAATATTGGGTCAAACTGTAACTTTATTATTTTTTCTGGGGTCTCTTCAGCTACAGTTTCTATATCCATTCCACCTTCTGATGAGAGTATAAGAACTGGACTTTCAAAATCAGGATCAATTATTATCGATAAATAAAATTCTTTTTGAATATCTGTTATTTCAGTAACTAGTAATTTTTCTACAATGACTCCATCTGAATCAGTTTGATTCGTTACAATCTTTCTACCTAAAATTTGCTTAGCAAAAACTTTTGCTTCCTCACTTGTATTACATAACTTTACGCCACCGGCTTTACCTCTTCCACCAGAATGGATTTGTGCCTTTACAACCACTTTTCCAAAGAATTCCTCAGAAATATCATATATTTCTTCTGGAGATGATCCAACTTTTCCTAAGGGGAATAAAACATTATAGTGATTTAACAAGTTTCTAGATTGATATTCGTGTAAATTCATTAATGAAATTCTTACAATTTTAATTACTGACAAAGTAATTAAATCCTATTATGATGTATTTCATAATAGTTTTTTGGGTTAGTTTCTAATTTTTTTTTAATCTTTGTCATATAATTAGTATATTAGTTCAAGAATAATGAGGAGATTAAAATGGAAGCATTGTGGGCTTTGATAATTGTTTTTGGGTCAACAGCAGCTTGGCTTGTAGTCTTGCAATTAATAAATAATTACTTAGCAAAAAGAGAAAAATAATTTTTTATTTTTTAAATCTTTTTTATGCTTGAATTCAAAAATATTTCATACTCTATCTCCAAGAGAAAATTATTTGAAAACACCTCGTTACAAATTCCTGAGAATTATCATATAGGACTAGTTGGATCAAATGGTATCGGTAAATCTACTTTATTTAACTTAATAACTAAAAATTTATCCTTAGAGGAAGGAAAAATAAACTTAAAGTCTAACAGGACAATTGGTATATTAGAGCAAGAAATACAAAAAGTTGAATTGAGTTTATTAGATTTTGTCCTATCAAGTAGAATTACTGAACAAAATTTACTCAAAGAATTAGAGACTTCTGTAAATCCTAATAGAATATCTTTTATTCTTAATAAGTTGGATGAAATTAATGCATACGACTCTGATTGGAGAGCTTCAGCTATACTTTCTGGTCTTGGTTTTAATAAAACAGATCAATCAAAGCCTCTAAGTGACTTTTCAGGTGGATGGAGAATGAGAGTAGGGCTTGCCGCAGCTTTGTTCAATGAACCTGATCTATTATTACTTGACGAACCTACAAATCACTTAGATTTTGAATCTAACTCTTGGTTGGAGAATTTTTTAGTAAATTATAAAAATTCCTTTATATTAATTAGTCATGATAGAGAAACCTTAAATAAAACAGTGTCTCATATTATTCATATTGACCAGTTAAAACTAAACTTATATACAGGTAATTATGATCAGTTTGAAAAACAATATGCTCAAAAAAAAATAAGTCAACAATTATTATTTGAAAAACAGGAAGCATATAAGAAAAATGTTCTAAAATTTGTAAATCGATTTGGTTCTAAAGCTAGTAAAGCAAAGCAGGCACAAAGTAGATTGAAATCATTAGAAAAAATGGATTTTGTTGATGCAGTTATTACTGATAGATCTATTAAGTTTTCTTTTCCTAAACCAAAAAATCTTGGTACCTCAATGATTGTTTTGAACGAGGTTGATGTTGGATATGAAACAAAAACCCCTGTACTTCAAGGAATAAACCTTAGCATATCAAATGATAGCAGAATAGCTTTATTAGGTGCTAATGGGAATGGGAAGTCTACTTTAATTAAATTGATTTCAGGAATAATTAAGCCAATGAAAGGAACTATCTCAAAGAACAGAAATATAAAGATTGGATATTTTGCTCAGCATTTGTCTGAAGAGCTAGAATTAGAATTAACTCCATTTGAAGTATTATCTGAAAAATTAAAAAATGAAGATGACTTGAAAATAAGAGGTGTGTTAGGTAAATTTGGATTTGATAAAACAAAATCTGAAACTAAAATACATAAATTATCTGGAGGAGAAAAAACAAGACTCATTCTTTGTTTGATTAGTTATGATTGTCCGAATATTTTATTACTTGATGAACCCACAAATCATCTTGACATTGACTCCAGAACTTCTCTTATTAATGCACTAAATGACTTTGAAGGATGCGTTATTCTTGTAAGCCATGATTCTAAACTTGTAGAGAATGTAGCTGACCAATTAGTAATGGTCAAAAATGGCAAAGTAAGCAATTTTTTAGGAGATCTTGATGAGTATAGATCTTCACTAAGTAATGATAAAAAAAATAAAGAAAATTCCAAAAATAAAAATAATAACGATAGAAAAAAAATCAGAAATTTGGAAAATAAAATAAAAAGACTTACTGAAGAAAAAAAAGATTTAGAAAAAAAATTGTCTGCAAATGAAAATATTTCAGATTATGAAAAACTTAATTTTCTCTCTGAAGAATATGAAAATATAAACAATCAAATTGAGTCGCTTGAAGATTCATGGCTTTTAGAGACAGAATAAATTAGATTTTTAATTCTTAAATTAATGGCGGAGGGGACAGGATTCGAACCTGCGGTACCCTTACGGATACTCCTGTTTTCAAGACAGACGCTTTCAACCACTCAGCCACCCCTCCAAAAAACGAAAACAGACAACTTTTATTATATAAGAAAATTATTCTAATTTGCCCCAACTGTCACCAGTTTTTATATCTACAAGTACAGGTACATCTAATTTAATTGCATTTGGCATTATTTCATTAATCATCATACTTAGCTCCATCAGCTCTCCTGGACCTACCTCGAATATAAGTTCATCATGCACCTGAATTAGCATTTTAGATTTCATAAGATTATTTCTTATTTCATTTCCTAAATTTATCATTGCAATTTTTATTATTTCAGCTGCAGTCCCTTGAATAGGCATATTTATTGCAATTCTTTCGGCAAATCCTCTAGTTCTGGCATTTGGAGAATTAATATCATCTAAGTATCTTCTCCTGCCAAGCAAAGTTTCAGAGTATCCACTTGATTTTGATGAGTTAATTTGTTGTTTTTGAAAATCCTTAATTCCTGGATATTTACCAAAGTATAAATCAATAAACTCTTTTCCCTGTTGTCTTGTTAGGTCAGTTTGTTGAGAAACTCCGTGAGGCCCTAAACCGTATAATACTCCAAAATTTAGAATTTTTGCTATTCTTCTTTGTTCTGAAGAAACTTCTTCAGTAGAATACATAAGTTTAGCAGTTGAATTATGTATATCTTCACCGTTAACAAAAGCCTTTATTAAGTTCTCTTCTTTTGAAAGATGTGCCAAAACTCTTAATTCTATCTGAGAGTAATCTACTGATAACATTTGAAAATTCTTTTTTGTATCTGCTATGAATGCAGATCTTACTTCCCTTCCAATGTCTGACCTTACAGGAATATTTTGAACATTTGGGTTTTGGCTTGATAATCTCCCAGTTGAAGTCCCCAGTTGATTGAAGGTTGTATGAATACGTTTTGTTTTTTTATTTACTAAATTAGGCAGAGAGTCTACGTAAGTAGATTTGATTTTAGATAATTCCCTATATCTTAGGATACCAGAAGATATTTGCGTTACCCTTTCGTCTAATTCTTTATTTTTAGAATATGTTTCAAGTACATCTGCATCCACTGATATTCCTGTTTTCGTTTTTTTGATTGTTGGAGCACCTAATTCATTTATTAGTATGTCTGCGACTTGTTTCCCTGAATTTAGATTAAAGTCTTTCTCTGGATAAATATTATGAATGCCTTGATCTAGCTCACTTAGTTCAATTTCTAGCTTATCAGACATACTTATTAATTTTTCAGAATCAATTAAGAATCCATTAAATTGCATATTTATAATTTCTTTAATCAAAGGAATTTCTACATTGTAAAATAAATTTTCTTGATCAAATTTTTTTAACTCTTCCATAAAAAAATTTCTAAGCTTGTAAGTAATTAATGAATCTGCAGCAGCATACTTGTAAACATTGGATATATCTGCTTGATTAAGAGTTTTTTGGTTCTTTCCTGTGCCAATTAACTCTTCTATCCTAGTCATATTTATCTGTAAGATCTCTGATGATAAGTTTTTTAATCCTAATCTTTTTCTTCCACATAATGATGCTGCAATAACAGTATCAAAATTTAGATTTTCTACTTCTATTCCAAAATTTTTTAGGACCATAATATCAAAATTAGCATTGTGAGCAGATTTTGATATTTTTGGATTTTCAAACAACGATTTAATTATTTCAAAATTATTGTCGTTAAAACTTATATCAATATTATCGTGTTTAATAACTAGATAGTATGATTTATTTTCTGAACTACAAAACGAAATACCTATAATTTCATCTTCAAGAGTTCTTAATCCAGTAGTTTCTGTATCAAAAGAAAAATGATCAGAACTATTCAAATCATTAATCATTAAATTAAATGAGTTTTGGTCATTTATTAGCACTAGTTGGTCACTTGGTATGTCCTTGTTGTCAGAATCAACTTTAATTTGAAGTTGTACTTCTTCTGGGAATTCAATCAATCGTTTAAGGTTATTAAAACTATTTCTTAATTCATAATGCTCAAAAGCTTTCCTTATCTTTTCAGTATTATGATTTGTAAATTCACAATTAATAATTGAGAAATCAATTTCAACGTCTCGAATTATTTGAGTAAGACTTAAGCCTTTTTTGGCTATTTCAATATTTTCAGATAATATATTTTGTATTCTTTTGGAACCTCTTATGCTGAGATTAGATATTTTTTCTATATTTTGAAACAAAGAATCAAAATGTCCAAATTCAGAGAGTAAAGCTCTTGCGGCCTTTTTACCAATACCTGGTACACCAGGTATATTATCTGATGGGTCTCCTTCAAGTGCTTTTATTTCAGCAATATATTCAGGCCCAAGTCCATCATATCTATCTTGAACTTTTTTTTCATCATATATTCTTATATCTCCAAATCCTGAATACATTAATACATTAGTTTTTTTGTTAACTAATTGTAGTTGATCAGCATCTCCTGTAAGTATCAAACAATTTATATTTTTTGAATTTGCGATATTACTTATGGTACCCACCAAATCATCTGCTTCAAATCCATCCTTTTCAAAAACTGGAATATCTAAAGATTCCAGTAATTCTTTTGCGATGGGTATTTGTTTATGAAGATCTGGATCTACTGGAGGCCTTTGGGCTTTATATTCTGGGAATATTTCGTCTCTAAAAGTCGCTGCCTTAGTATCAAAGCATACAGCTACATGAGTAATATTATTTTCTCTTATTGATTTAATTAGGGTATTAATAAAACCAAATGCACCTCTAGTATCTATTTTTTTGCTATTTAGTCTTTCAGGTATAGAGAACCATGCTCTAAAAACCATCGCATGGCCGTCTACAATTAACAGCTTTTCTTTTTTTGTTACCATTTATTAGATACTAATGGTAATTTATAAATTAGTCTCAATCAACCTTAATTATTTTATGATTTTTCTTACCTTTTGAAATTATTATAACCTTATTGGCTTTAAGGTCATTTTCTAATACTTTCATTTCAGGATCATTTATTTTTTTCCCATTTAAAGAAATACCACCTTGATTAATTAACCTTTTTGTTTCTCCTAAGGAACTACAAAGTTCATAATCTACAGCTAAATCTTGAATATTTACTCCCTTTGATAATTTTTTTCTGGAAAGTTGGGGTACTCCTTCTGATCCGGAGTACAAATCTAAATAATCATCTTCATTTAGTAGTTCCCATTTACCTTGATTTAAGCCTTCAGTTTGCCTAATAGCACTGTTCATACCGATTTCACCATGTACGATTCTTGTTATTTCTTTTGAAAGAAATTTTTGTGCTTCTCTTTTATAAGGAGTTTCTGATGTGACATTTTCTAGTTCCTTAAATTCCTCTGGTTTTATATCTGTAAATAGTTTTATGTAAGCTAGAACTTCTTCATCTGAAGAATTAAAAAAATATTGAAATAGCTTATATGGAATTGTTACTTTTGGATCTAACGTGATTGCTCCTTCTATACTTTTTCCAAATTTCTCACCCGATGCTGTAGTTAATAGAGGGTAGGTTATACCATGGGCCTTATTTTTATTTAGAGGATTCTTTTTTCTTATCAGATCAACACCTGCTACAATATTTCCCCATTGGTCTGAGCCTCCCATTTGAAAACTACAGTTATAATTTTCAAATAAGTATAAGAAATCATATGCTTGTAATAGTTGATAACTAAATTCTGTGAATGAAATACCTTCATCTCTAGACAATCTGTTTTTTACTGAATCTTTATTAAGCATGTTGTTAATGTTAAAAAATTTACCTGTATCTCTCAAGAAATCAATTAGGTTAATTTGATTTAACCATTCTGCATTGTTAATTATTTGAGCTGGATTTTTTTTATTTTCAAAATCTAAAAATTTTTCTAATTGAGTTTTTATTCCAAATAGATTTTCTTCTATTAAGGCTTCACTCATTAGTTTTCTTTCATCAGTCCTTCCTGATGGATCTCCTATCATTCCTGTTCCTCCACCAACTATAACTATTGGTGTGTGACCATATTTTTGTAATCTTTGTAAGCCTAATATTGGTATTAGATTACCTATATGTAGACTTTTTGCAGTAGGATCAAAACCGTTATAACAAGTTATTTTTTCCTTTATTAAGATTGAGTCTGCGCTCGTTGTCCAATCTTTTAGGGTACCTCTCCAATTAAATTCTTCAATTATATTACTAAATTGATTTTTCATACTATCTTTCTAAAACTTCATTAATATTTATAATATCTTTTTTTATTTGTGTCTTCATAATATCTACTGAATCATAAAATTCCTGATTCCTTATTTTTTTTATTACTGAAATTTCTATCTGCATATCATATATATTTTTATCAAAATCAAATATAAAAACTTCTATTTTTCTTGAATTATCATCTTTTATTACAGGTCTATTACCAACTGAAAGAGCTCCTCTATATTTTTCTCCCTTGATATATACAAAGCATGCATAAATACCATCACCAGGAATTTGAATTTTCTTATTTACTTCAATATTTGCAGTTGGGAAGCCTATAGTTCTTCCAATCTGATCTCCTTTTATCACAATACCTTCAAATGAATAGTTGTAACCCAAAAACTTATTTGTATTTATAAAATCTCCTTCCTCTATAAATTTTGAAATCATTGATGAAGAAACCACTTTTTCAAAATTATTAGTCATTTCTATGTTTGAAATTTCTATTCCTAAATTGGTACATAAATCTTCTAATTTTTCCCCAAATAATTGATCGTTTCCAATTCTAGTATTTTCGCTAAAAACAATATTTTTTATGTTTGCATGACTAATAAGTTTCTTCAAGAAAACTTCTGCATTTAGAAATCTTAATTCATTATTAAACTCCATTGGGAATAAAAAATTTATTCCATTTTCTCGGATTTTATTCTTTCTTTTAGAAAAATCGGATAAATATGGTCTTGAATAACCTTTATTTACAATTTCTCTGGGTCGTTTTTCAAAAACTATAACTAGGGAACATAACTTTTTATTCCTGCAATTATTAACTAGTTTTTGGAATAGCATTTTATGGCCTAAATGAACTCCATCAAATGTGCCTATACAAAAAGCTGTTTTATTTTTTCCAATTAATTTTGATAATTCAATTAATTGCTGATCAAAACTTTTCATTATTTTTGTTTTATTTTAATTCTTCACTAGCTTCTAAAATAATTTCTTCTGTTTTTTCCCAACCTACACATTTATCAGTTATTGATACTCCATACTCCAGATCATCTAAACTTTCTCCTAGAGTTTGGTTCCCTGGATTTATATTACTTTCGATCATTAGACCAACTATATTTTTATTTCCTTGTATTCTTTGGGATATAACATCCTTAAAGACAATAGGCTGCCTATTATGATCTTTATTTGAATTTCCATGAGCACAGTCTATAACTACAACAGGATCTAGATTATTTTTTTCTAGTAGTTCTTGTGCATTTCTTACAGACTCTTTATCGTAATTTGGCCCAGATGCACCACCTCTTAGGATTACATGATTAGCAGGATTACCTTTTGTTATCACAACAGAACTATTTCCATTATTATCAATACCTAAAAAAGCATGTTCACCTAAGCATGCAACCATACCATCTATCGCTAATTGAACTGATCCACCAGTCCCGTTCTTGAAACCAATTGGCATTGATAGTCCGCTGGCCATTTGTCTGTGAGTTTGGCTTTCTGCAGTTCGAGCTCCAATTGCACCCCAAGACACTAGGTCTCCAATATATTGAGGAGTAAATGGATCCAGAAATTCTGTAGCAGTAGGCATACCTAATTCTGTTACGTCTGATAAGATATTTCTTGCCAGTTCAATTCCTTTCGGAATATTAAAACTTCCATTAAGATCAGGATCATTTATTAAGCCTTTCCATCCTATAGTTGTTCTAGGTTTTTCAAAATAGACTCTCATAACAACATATATAGTTTCTTTGACCTTTTCTGCTAAATCTCTCATTTTTTTTGCATACTCTATACCTAGGTTTCTATCATGAATAGAACAAGGTCCAACTAATAGCAATATTCTATCGTCTTCGCCTTTTAATATTTTTTCAATAATATTTCTAGAATCTTCAATTAAGCTAGACTGAGAATTTGATAGAGGTATATTTTTTATAAATTCATCAGGAGATGGAAGCTTAGCTATTTCTTTAATATTTAAGTTTTGTATATTCTTCATCATATTACCTTTTTATATACTTTTTTTCTTTAATAAAAAAAAGGCTCCTTATTAGAGCCTTTAGGGAAGATTATAAAAATACACACACTAAAAAGACTCTGCTAGCCTAAAATAATAATATGTGTAGTAATTTTTATTCATTTTAATTTTTCCTAATTTCAGTTTATCTTAAAAAAAGGCTTTTTGCCTAATAAGTAATTATTTTTTAGGAAATTAAGTAAAATAAAGTGAATGCTGTTATAAATATTGTTCCAGACATAACAGTTGAAAAAATAAAATATCTAAGACCTTTGTTATCTTCAAACTTTGATTTGGTTAATCTATCTAGAATAAAACTAATACCTGCAATAATTAGTATGAATAAAATTATTTTAATTCTGAGCATTTAAGGTTTATAGATCTGTTCTCAAGTTGGTTGCATTATTTAGATATACATGCTTTATATCAGTTTGACTTTTATCAGTATTCCAATGAATTAATACTCTTATACACATCTTTAATCCATCTGGATTATTTATTTCGTGCATATTCAGTAATGGAACTGTATTTAGAGATAAAATCTCTCTTGCCGCTACAGCAGGAAATTCTAAAGTTACATCAAAAGTTGTAGTGAAAATTATTGAGGCTATATCTTTAGAGTCGACATCATTTGCTATCAACATTTCATTTAGTAGAGTTGAAGTTTCTTTTACAATATCTTCTTTAGTATTTTGTCTAACCGTTGTAGCTCCTCTTATACCCCTAACCAACATTTTTTGCCTCTTTTTAATTATTGAACTAAACTTTTTATAAAGCTTTCTGCTGTTTTTATAATATCATCTTTCTTGCAATTTCTTAGTCTATTAATTAATGCTGAACCTACGACTACTGCATCAGCAAACTCACCTATATTTTGAACATCAGATTTATCAGAAACCCCAAATCCAACTGCTACAGGAATATTAGAATTAGAATAGTTTTTAACTGAAGCTACTAAATTCTTAACTCTATCAAATGTCATCTTTCTTTCACCAGTTATCCCTAATACTGAAATACAATAAATAAACCCTGTAGCAATATTTGTCGCTTTTTTTATTATTTCATCAGAAGAATTTATCGATAATAGAGGAATATAGGAAATATTATTTTTTTCTGTTTCTTCAATAATTGGAGATGCTTCAAAGATAGGCAAATCTGCGACAATTAATCCATCAATCCCAGAATTTTTTGCATCTTTGCAAAAACTCTTAATATCATAAGCTAAGATATTATTGTAATACCCCATTAATACTACTGGTATTTTAAGACCTCGGTTTCTTGCTTCAGATACTATTTCTAAACATTTGAGCGTATTTATACCATTATCTATTGCAAGATTACTTGAATATTGAATAGTTAGTCCTTCAGCTAACGGATCACTATTAGGAATTCCTATTTCTATAACACTTGCACCTGAATTTTCGATTGATAATAAAAGATCAATATAATTAGATACTTCTGGATACCCACATGTAATGAAGGGTATTATAGATGTTTTCTTATTTGAATTTATAGTTTGTGATATTGATCTCAAGGTAACTCCTTATCTAATATTATAATGTTAGATAAGTAACTATGAATGCTAAAAGATTATGTAAAGCATGTATTATTATTGCAAGTAATAAGCTTTCGGATTTATATCTTATGAGTGTTAATGAAACCCCTAATATGCTAGCTGGAATAATTGTAGATGGTTCAAAATGTATTAATCCAAAAAAAATTGAATTAATAATAATTGCATAAAATAAGTTTATTTTTTCTAAAATAACTTTGAAAATAAAACCTCTAAATATTATTTCTTCACAAATCGGTGCAACAATACAGGCCATTATAAATATAATAAGGTAATTATTATCAAGGGATATAAATATTTCTTCTGAATAGTTTGAATTTTGAAAAAAATCTAAATTAAGATATTCAATAATTTGTGACCAAAGAATTATTGCTGGCCATGCAAAGAAATAAAACCCTATATACTTAAACTTAGATAATTTGAATTTTATCAAGCCCAAAAATTCAAGAGAACCAATTTCGTATCTCTTTACAATTTCACTTATTATATAGATTGCCCCAAAATCTAATATGATCACATCAATCAATATTTCTAAAGATTTTGAATCACTAGTTAGCTTAATAATTGTCAATAAAAATATAAAAACTAATAAATATCTTAATATTTTTTTTGAAATTTTAATTTTTATTGCGAATATATCGAGAAGCTTATAAAGAATTACTGTAAAGACTGAAAGAAATAATAGATTAAAACTTCTAATATTTTCGCCATAAAAAATAGGCTTAAGTAAACTTAGAAGCAACTGGCTGCATAGAACAATGAAAATAATACATATAATAAAAAAAAATAGATCTGTAGTTTTTTTTATAGATAATTTATTTATATTTTCCAAGTTATATCACCGTAAATATGTCCACTTAATTTAAAGTGATTAAATTCACCTATTGATTCTGCAATAGATATTTCTGAACCATGACCAGGTAGAATTATTGTTTCTTTGGGTAACTTATAAATTTTATTTGATATGGATTCATAAATTTTTTTAAAATTTAGAAAATTAGTAGTTTTACCCGGCCCTCCTTGATACAAAGTATCACCACTGAAAAGAAATTTTTTTTCTTCTAGATCAAAATATAAACAAATAGATCCTTGGGTGTGTCCTGGAGTATATAAAACCTCAAGCTTTATGTCTCCATGAGTAATTTCTTTTTGTGATCTTAATTTAGTAATTTTTCCAGAATAATTTAGATATTTAGAATCTTCAAAACCAATTTGTATTTCGATTTCTCCTAGTCTATCTTTTATAAAATCTATTCCCTCTATTTGATCAAAATGACCATGTGTTATAACTCCGATTGATTTCTTAATATTATTAAGTTTATTAATACGATCTCTTGGGATTTTAGAGAATAAATCTCTAGGATTATCTAGTATATCTATGATTATGCTTTTATTTGTTTTAGCAGAAGATATTAGATATGAATTATTATCAAGCATGCCTGAAACAAAACGTTGAATTTTGTAAGTAGCATTTTCGTAAATTATCATGAAGACTGAGGTTCAGGGAATCCTTTTTTTGCCTTATCTTTTTTTGCCTTATCTTCTATTCGATCTTTTTCAGTTTTTGCTTCTCTAACAATTGTTGTAGCAGAAAAATCAACCTCTTTGCCCTCCATGAGATCTTTGAATTGATCAGCATCCAAAGTTTCATGCTTTAGTAAGGCATTAGCTAATATATCTAGTTCTTTTTTCTGCTTCTTGAGAATTTTATTCGCATTATTTTTTCCTGAAGTTAGGAGTTTATCAATTTCTTTATCAATTTTTACAGCAGTTTCATTAGAATAATCTTGCTCTTCATTTTGTTCTCTTCCTAGAAAAACTGCTTGTTGTTTTTTACCATACGTTCTTTGAGCAAGATCTGGTATCATTCCATATCTCATTACTGCTTCTCTAGCTATTCTTGTAGCTTGCTCAAAGTCATTGGAAGCGCCAGTAGTTAGTACTCCTTCAGTCAAAAATTCAGCCTCTCTTCCACCCATTAGAGAAGCAATCATAGCTTCGAGCTCAATTTTGGTCATGAGAGATTGATCTTCTTGTTCATATCTGGTGAATCCTCCAGCATGACCTCTTGAAACAATTGTTATTTTTCCAACTGTTTTCCCCTCAGGCATATAGTAAGAAACAATAGCATGACCAGCTTCGTGGTACGCAACAAGTTTCCTTTCTTTTTCACTAATAACTTTAGACTTTCTAGCAGGGCCAATAGAGACTCTGTCAATAGCTTCTGTTAAATCAGCTAAGTGAATCTTCTTAGCATTATTTCTTGCAGCAAGCAACGCAGACTCATTAATTAGATTAGCTAGATCAGCTCCTGAAAAACCAGGAGTTTGTTTAGCAACTGTAGCTAGATCCACTTTGGAATCAATAGGTTTACCTTTAGCATGAACACCTAAAATTTCAGTTCTACCGTTTACATCTGGATTGTCAATTGTTACTCTTCTGTCGAATCTACCTGGTCTTAGAAGAGCAGGATCTAATATATCTGGTCTATTTGTTGCAGCTATGACTATAACATTATTGTTTGTATCAAAACCATCCATCTCAACAAGAATTTGATTTAAAGTTTGTTCTCTTTCATCATGACCGCCACCAAGTCCTGCACCTCTATGCCTTCCAACTGCATCAATTTCATCGACGAAAATTATACAAGGGGAATGCCTTTTAGCTTGAGAAAATAAGTCCCTTACCCTGGAAGCTCCAACTCCTACGAACATCTCTACAAATTCAGATCCTGATATTGAAAAGAAAGGGACACCGGCTTCACCAGCTACAGCTCTTGCAAGAAGAGTTTTTCCTGTTCCAGGAGGTCCCACTAACAAAACACCGGATGGTATTTTTGCTCCTATTGATGTAAATCTGTCTGGGAATTTCAAGAACTCAACTACTTCTTCAAGCTCTTCTTTGGCTTCAGGAAGACCTGCTACGTCAAAAAAAGTTACATTTGCTTTAGTTCCTACAAACATTTTTGCTCTACTTTTTCCAAAATTCATTGCATTACTTCCGCCGCCTTGAGCTTGACGCATTATAAAAAACAGAAATCCAAACATTAATATAAAAGGCAATAAACCAATTAGTATAGAGAATATTGTACCTATGCCGCCTCCATTTTTTACTTGAACAGAATAAGATGATGGATCTACTCCTGATGCAGACATGATCTCGTATACACTTGTTCCTGGCTCTTTACTTGCTTTAAAAACCTCACCATTTCTACTGTAAGTTAGTTTATCCCCACTGACTTCTATATTTACTGGATATGCCGTCCCTTCAGCACTTTTTGAAATCCTAACTAAATGTCCAAGATCTTTTTCTTCTGAAGAATCAAATGAGTTACCCAAGAAGAAATAGAATGCTCCAACAAGTAAAAGACCGGCGATAATGTAAGTTAGACTATTATTTAATAATTTTTTATTCATTTTGTTTGTATTAGATTTATGCTAATTTATATAACAAGTACTATATAGGATTAAGCCATATAATAAAATGCTATCACAAGAAATAAAAAAAAAAATTTTTATAAGTAAATAATTATTTTTTTTCTTATAAACTGAACAAATATTGTGTTACCATAGTCTAGTAAATTTTTGAAAATCGCTTAGATTAGGAGAATAAAATAGTTAAAGAATATAGAGTTAATCAAAGAATTAGGTCTTCTTCAGTTAGACTTATTTCAGGAGATGATCAGTCAAACTCTAAAATTTTGAAAACTAGTGAGGCTTTACAAATGGCCATGGATAATGGATTAGATCTTGTTGAAGTTTCACCTAATCAGGAACCTCCTGTTTGTAGATTATTGGATTATGGTAAATTTAAATATAATTTATCTAAGAGAGATAAAAAAAATCGAAGTAAAACAACTCAGACTCAAAGAGAAGTTAGGTTGAGACCTGGTACATCAAAACATGATGTAGAACTTAAAATAAAAAAAGTTAGGTCCTTATTAGATGATGGTTCAAAAGTAAGAGTAGCTGTTATGCTAAGAGGAAGAGAAGCTGCTCACCCAGATTTTGCAATGAAAGTACTAAGGTCAGTTGCAGAAGGTGTAAAAGATATGGCGAAATTAGACAAGAGGCCCTCAAATGAAGGTAGAACACTAAGTTTGGTTGTTTCTCCTGCATTACCCCAAGGAACCATGAAAAATAAAGACAAACAAAAAGAATAGGTTGATCATAGTTATGCCTAAAATGAAAACCAACAAAGCTGCAAAAAAAAGATTTCATATTACTGGAAGCGGAAAATTAGTCAGAACAAAGGGACCTAAAAGTCACTTGAGAAGAAAAAAAGCTAAGAGAGTCAAAAGATTATTTGGTGGTAAAGTAGAACTAGATTCTATGAAATTATCAGATAAAATTAAAAATCTTATATAACAAATAAAGAAGGAAATAAATGTCTAGAGTTAAAGGTGGAGTTACCACTCGTAGAAAACATAAGTCTATTCTTAGTCAAGTCAAAGGACATAGAGGTGCAAGTAGAACTAGAATTAGAGCTGCTAAAGAATCACTGACTCACGCTCTAAATTATTCAACTAAGCACAGACATCTTAAAAAAAGAGATATGAGAAGTCTATCAATAACTAGAATTAATGCTGCAACTAGATTACATGGCATTTCTTATTCAAAATTTATAAGTCTAATGAGTGAAAAAAATATACTTATTGATAGGAAATCTTTAGCTGAATTAGCTGTGAGAGAACCTGAAGATTTTAAAAATCTTGTTGAGCATGTTAAAAAATAATTTTTTTTCTAAAATTCTAAGAAATTTATAGAGCTGTCGACCATTACGGCAGTCATAAGTAAAAAAAGATATAGTAAAGAGAAAGTATAAGTACTCACTGCATCTTTCCTTTCCAGGGTTTTATAAAGTTTATAGGATTTATAAATTAATATTACTCCTAGTAAAATTGAAGATAATAAGTATATTGAACTAAGAATTGAAGAAACTAAAACAGTTAAAGTTGTAATTATTATAAGTAGTATGCTGTAAAGCAAAATTTGTAAAGAAGCATTTTCTATACCCTTAACAACTGGTAGCATTGGAATTTCGGCTTTTGCATAATCATCCTTAATCATTATTGCTAATGCCCAAAAATGTGGAGGAGTCCAGAAAAAAATAATAACAAATAAATATATAGCTTCTAGAGTTAGTGAGTTACTTATGGACGCATACCCCACTAATGGAGGAAAGGCTCCTGCTGCACCTCCAATTACGATATTTTGAACCGTTCTTTTCTTTAGGTATAAAGTATAAATTCCTACATAAAAAAAACCTCCTAGAAAGGCTAATATTGCTGCTAAAAGATTATTTAGTAGATAGAGACTTAAGAATGACAAAAATGCTAAAAAGATTGCAAATATTAGAGCTTTATTTGGAGAAATACTTCCATCTGCAATTGGTCTATTCTTTGTTCTTCCCATATTTTGATCTACATCTGTTTCAAAATACATATTTAGTGTCGCTGCTGAGCCTGATGCGCAGTAACCACCAATAAGTAATCCAGTAAGTTCAAATAAGTTAGGAATACCTTGTTTCGCTAGAAAAGCTCCGCTCACACTTGTAAAAATTAGAAGTGTCAAAACTTTAGGCTTTGTTAAAAGAAAATAATTTTTAAGGGACTTAAAAAATAGTTTATTAGATTGTCTTATGAGTTTTTGATTTTCCATTTCTAATGATGATTATAATAGAAAAAGAAATCATCCAAACTATTGTAGCTAGAGTCAAATGTAAAGTTCTTGACCAAATGCTAAATTCTGATATCGGAATTGAGGCCCCGATTAACATCTGAAGTATTCCGCTAGCTAATAATAATACGCCTAGCTTGCCAATAGATGTATTGTAATAATCCTTAATCAAGTAATAAGTTAGTCTAAGAATGTATAGGACTGAAGCCAAAGAGATAATTCTATGTGTCATATGAATCCATTGATTTGTATACTTAGGGATAATGTATTCGCTACATAATGGCCATTTATAGCATACAGTACCTGCTCCTTGCCAGACTGCATAAGCTCCTGAAAGCAAGGAAGCAATAGCCAACAATGCAGTTATTGCAGCCATTGTTTTTATCTTGTTATCGATATTAATACTAGATCTAATATTTTCTATCACAAAAGCTGCCACCATCAATGCTGCTACTGTTTGAGCTCCTGCAAGATGAACAGTTCTTATAGCTGGGTCTAATTCTGACAACACCACAACTCCACCTATTCCACCTACTATGATTATCAATATTAATGATGAGATATAAATTTTTACCGTTAGGTTATATTTCCTATATACATAATAAGATAAAAATACCAGTGCAATTGAAACTAATCCAAAAAGCGTGCCCGATGTTCTGTGGCTCCATTCTATTACGGCATGAATATCATTGAATGGAGGGACCCAGGATCCAAAACAAGTAGGCCAGTCAGGGCATCCATCACCTGATCCACTTACCCGAGTATAAGCACCACATGTTGGTTGGAAAAATGAAAAAAATATTCCAAGTGCTGAAAACAGTAATAAAAACTTTTTTTTAGTAATATTTTTTTGTGTCATACTTTAATTAGACTAAATTAAATAAAATTAATATATATTTAAACTCCTAAATCAAAGTTAATTAGGAAAAAATTATGCCAATTTTGGGAATAGAAACATCTTGTGATGAAACTGCCTGCGGGATAGTTGACTCAGACGGTCACATATTAGCTAACGTTGTTGCATCACAAATAGAAACACACGCTCCTTATGGAGGAATAATACCTGAACTAGCTTCAAGGGCACACATAGTCAATATTCATAAAGTTGTTGATCAAGCAATTAGTGAATCTAATGTAAAATTAAGTGATTTAGAAGCAATTGCAGTAACAAATGGTCCTGGATTAGCTGGGTCATTATTAGTGGGTTTAAATTTTGCTAAAGGTTTATCAGCTTCACTTGGGATTCCACTTTTAGGAGTTAATCATCTTGAAGGGCATGTAAGTGCTTGCTTTATTGAGGACGAAAAATTTAATTTCTCAAAAAATGATATTTTCCCTTCAATATCTCTCATTATATCTGGAGGTCATACTGAACTTGTCCTGATGAAAGAATATGATTCTTTTGCTATGTTAGGTCAAACCAGAGATGATGCAGTTGGAGAAGCTTTTGATAAAGTTTCAAGAATTTTGGGATTAGGATATCCTGGAGGCCCTATAATAGAAAATTGGGCAAAGAGATCTATGAAAAAAAATTATAAATTACCTAGATCTTGGCTTAAAGATGATAGCGAATTTAGTTTTAGTGGATTAAAAACAGCAACAAAAAATCTTGCATATGAAAAAATTTATAGGAATAATTTATCTCAGGATCAAATTGCTTTGGAAATTTCAGAGATATCAAATGCATTTCAGGAATCCGTTCTTGATGTACTTCTAAATAAATCTATATCAATTGCAAAAAAATATGATTGTAAAAATATTTTAGTATCAGGTGGAGTTGCCGCTAATGGATACTTGAGATCTAATTTTGAAAAAAATAATGACATAAATGCAATTTTTCCTGAAAGAAAATATTGCACTGATAATGGAATAATGATTGCATGTAGAGGTCTTATAGATTTTATGAATAAATCTTTTAGTAATCCTGAGTCAATAAAAATAAATCCCCAGCTAAATATTAAATAGTAACTAAGTTCTATGTAATTTTTCCAGTAGTAAATTCTTAAACTTATTTACTGAATATTTTTTTTGAGAGGGAAATTCCAAATATAAATCTAACCTAGAAGTTTTGATTATTAGTTTTAAGTAATTACTGAAAATAAAATAGCTCAGCAAATAAACTGTACCTCCTAACAGAGATAGGACACATAAAATATTACTCAATAATGTGTTTTCTAAAAAATACCACGAAATCACAAACAAAATGAAACCCAACATAGCCCAAATTAAGTTTTTATATTGACCTTCCAATTTTTCTATTGAGATACTTACAATTTTTGTAATAAGTATTTCAATATTTTCTGAATCATCATTTTTGTATCTGAGGAAGTCTCCATGAATGTAGAGGTTTTTATTACCCAGTCTCAAAAAATTTTGATTCTTATTCTCCTTCATCTATGAATGCTCTTCCATTTACTAACATAAGATCTCTTATTGAAAGGACTCTTTGTATGTCATCTGCAACAAGCTTATTTCTTCCTCTTGCTGTGTCATTAATATCAGATGTTATCTTAACTCTTTTTGGATTATCGGGATCTCCTGGAATTCCCATTGAAGCTGCAAGATCATTTGGTCCTCCTGTTATTCCAGATAATCCTTCAACGCTCAATATTTCATTTATGTTTTCCCAAGCAGGCACAGATTCCATCTGAGCAATAACAAGCATATTTTCATTAGACCATTTTGCAAAATCTAATTTACTTCCGTATTCTGATAATTTTCCATCATCATTAAATTCAGTACCCCTTCCACCGCCCCAGGACCTTTTACCATGAGGAGGGAAAAGACAAGCATCTGCAAAATCTTGAGCTTCTTTTTTAGTTTCAACATGAGGACCTACTATACCTTGAATTCCTCTATCTAAGAAAAGGTTGATCCAATATGAACTTTTATCGGGGACTCTAGCTGTTACACTCATTCCAAATCCATTTGCTACTCTACAAATATCATCAACTGCTTCAGGTGAAAAGCTTCCATGTTCAGCATCACAATGTATGGCATCAAATCCAACATGATAAGCAAATTCTACAAGAGGTAGCGATGGAAACTGTAATTCAAAAACATTAGCCTTTTTACCTTTTTTAATCTTCTTAATTATTGTATTTTCAATCATAATTTCCCCCTAAATTGTCTTAATTGCTCCACCTTTTGCATCTGTTGATTTGAAAGGTGGGTGTTTTTTTATTTCTTTTTCATTCAATTCTAATCCAAGACCAGGCTTATCTGAAAGTCTTATAAATCCATTTTTTTGTCTTGGAAAGCCTTTAAAGACCTTAAAGTAATGAGGAGAATAAAATTCAGCATGATATTCCATTATTTCAAAATTTGGTATTGATTTACTTAAATGCATTTCTGCCACTGCACCAACAGGCGAACATGTATTATGTGGAGCAATGGTTATATGTTTTGCCTCAGCTATTATAGAAATTTTTTTTAGTTCTGTTATACCACCAGCATTTGCTATATCGGGTTGAAGAACATCAGCAGCATTCATTTCTACTATTGATGCAAAAGGAAATTTTGTGTAAAGCCTTTCTCCTGTAGCAATTGAAATATTAGTATGTTTTCTTAATTCCACCAGCTCATCTATTCTTTCTTCAGATACAGGTTCTTCAAAAAAAAGAGGATTATATTTTTGGATCATATTTGAAATTTTAACTGCATTCATTATATTAAATTTTGCATGTCCTTCAATTAATATTTCCACAAACTCACCTACAGCATCTCTAACTTTAGAAATTCTTTTCTCAGAAAGATCAAATTCTTCTTTTGATAGTCTATAAAAATTTTTTTGACCAAAGGGATCAAACTTTAATGCTTTATATCCCATTGAAACTACTTTTTTTGCCTCTTTATAATTTTGATCAGGAGTACCTGGATTTGTGTACCATCCATTTGCATAGACCATTATTTTTTCTCTTAATGATCCTCCTAATAAAGTATAAATTGGCTTTTGTAGAAATTTTCCCTTTATATCCCATAGTGCTATATCAATCCCAGATATAGCAGTAGACGAGATCCTTCCTCCTCTTTGCATAGAATTGTTATACATAGATAACCATAATTTTTCAGATTCTAAGGCATCATTATCAATCAAATACTTATCGAATAGATATTTGATTTCATCAATAATTCTTTCATCATCACCTAGTGAACTAGCATCACCTATTCCAAAAATATTAGGATCATCAGTCTTGATTATTGGTATAAGCCAGTTCCGAGAAGCATTATGATGCTTTGCAGAAAATCTTCTAAATTCCAAACTTGTAATTTTTATCATTTTAAGGGGCTACTAATGCTATAAATTAAAGTCAATATTTGCTTGACAATAATTGTTATTATATATACTCTACGATGAACCTGCAGATTTATCTGTTGTGGTTTGAAATTTTAATTTTTTTGGAAATATGAATTTTGAAAAAAATTATATACAAATCATACTATTAATTCTGTAAAGTAAAATAAACAAATCCACTGGCAATCTGGTGGATAAGTGTTCGGAGGAAATTTTATGAGTATTAATATACTACGTAAATCCAGTATGCTTGCAAGTTTGCTTGTTGTGTCAATGCTTATGGTATTTGTTGTAGCCTGTGGAAGTGATGATTCATCTTCTTCTGCTGCTCCAGCTGCACCTGCCGCACCTGCCGCACCTGCTGCTGCTGCAAAAGCTGCTGCCCCTGAAGCACCTAAGGCTGCTGCACCTGCTAAAAAAGCGGATGTTGCTACTAAAGCTGCAAGTGCTTCTTCATCTTCGACTTCAGCTCCAAGCGGTCCTAGTGGGAAATTAGTAAGAGCTCACCACGAGGTAGAACCAGTTTTTGGTACACCTTGGTCAGGTCCTTACAGATGGTCTGCTGCTGATTTGGTTGGAATCGGAGAACACCTTTTCTATTTTGATAAAGGTAACGCAATGACTCCTCAAATGGCAAAGTCATGGTCAATTGATCCTGCAGGAACTAAAGTCACTATTGAACTTAACGAGGGAATGAAGTGGCAATCTCCAAAAGGATATGAAGATGTTGACTTCGGATTTGTTACAGCAGAGGATAGAGTAAGATGGTTTAATACAGTTAACGGTACTGTAAACCCTGATAGCTCATACCCAGATTCTGGTGATATTGGAGCTATTTTTACAAAAGCCGAAGTTGTTGATGACTTAACTTTTGAAGTTGGATTGGTAAGTCCAGTATTTTTCTGTTTACCTTTATCTGAATTCGGTTGTTTAGGTGCAGCTCCTGTACAAGGTGCTGTTCATCACGTAGACATGATGGGAGCTGATTGGGCTTCTAAGCATGCTGTAATGACTGGACCATATAAACATGGTGAATGTACTGCAGGAGACAGATGTTCTGTTTTTGCTGTAGAAGATCACTGGAGAGCTTCTCCAAATGTAGCTGAAATTGAGGTAATACAGGTTCCTGAATCTCAAACTCAAGTAGCTATGTTAAATAGTGGTGAAGTTGATATGGCTGTAGTAGATTATAAACTACTTGCCGATGTTGTTTCTGGATCTTCTGATCTAAGATTCCTAGAGACTATGCCAGGTGGATATGTTGGACAATCTATCATATTCCCAGGAAACCTTTGGGAAGAGACACACGCAAGAACTGGTGAGGCACTAAACCCATGGGATGCTCCACCATATGCTGAAGATTATGCATGGATTGGTGATCCTTGGCAAGATGATTCATACCACGAAGGTGGAACAGATTCTTCTGTCGTGAAGTATACAGATACTAACAACCCTGCTGGTATGACTGACATGGAACAAGCAAGACTAGTTAGACTTGCTCTTTCAACTGCTCTTGATAGAAACGGTATTAATGATTCCTTACTTAATGGAATTGGTACACCTATCTATTCAGAGTATATGGGACCTGAATATCCAGGATGGGATCCAGATAGAGACACTGGTGTTTGGGATGCTACTGGTAATAAAATCAGTGAAACAGGTGGAGTAATATACGAGCTTCCTGATGGAGACATCGAAGCTGCTGGTGCATTACTTGACCAAGCTGGTTACCCTCTAGTAGACGGCAAGAGAGATATTAACGGTCTAGTTCTTCAAGCATATGCAGCTGAAGCAGGTCCTGTAGGACTTGAGGTAGCTGATACAGTTATGAGTGACTGGGCAAGACTAGGAATAGAAATCTCTGGTCTAGTAGAAGACTATGGTGGAGTTATTTCACCTAGAATGAAGAGAAGAGAACAGTACCTTCCTGTATTGAAGAACTGTGATGTTCACTCAAATGTTTGGCCACAAGACTGGCCAATTCCACCAGTTGATTCTTCAAGAACTCGACCTTCATGGGGTTGTGGTTTTGAATCTAAAGCTGGTGCAAAAAACGTAGCTGATGTCCTTATGGAAAAAGATGCTGAAAAGAGAAAAGAAATGCACATAGATATTGTTGACTATAGTATGTACTGGTTGCAATACGCTGGTGTTTACCAAGTACCTAAAGGTATTGTAGTAAATGACAGAATTAAGTCATGGAATGCTCCTCAACAGCACTATGCTAACGTTTCTAATAACCCAGAGTTAATAGTTCTAAACGACTAATAATTCTGCTAAATTGATAAAATTGTCAATTTGTTGAAAAAAGTGGGAAGAATGCTTTATTTCTTCCCACTTTTTTTGTAGCATCAGAACAATAAAGTTAACGAACAAAAAATATATATTTAAGAGAGATTGTAATGCTTCGATTTTTACTTGGTAGATTTTTCTCCTCTATCCTTTCAATTATAGGTGCAACTTTTGCTGTATTTACCTTAACTAATTTTCATAATGATCCAAGATTATTATTTGTACCTGATAGTGGAAATGGAATTACACAAGAACAATGGGACAAACTTGGTGAACGTCTTGGAATGAATAAGCCATTTCATGAAAGATATTTAGATTGGATTGGTAGAACTGCACGAGGAGATCTTGGTATTTCATTAGCTAGGCAAATGGCTGTAACTGATATCGTTCTTGCTAAAATTCCTGCCACTCTAGAACTTGCGTTAGGAGGTTGGATTTTTGCTATTTTCCTGGGTATTCCCACCGGTGTGGTGGCAGCTGTTTTTAGAGGAAGTTTTTGGGACTATGTTGCAAGAGGGGCTGCACTGATAGGTCAAGCGGCGCCTCCATTTGTTACAGGTTTGGTTTTAATTTATATTTTTAATCAATGGCTAACGATTAATGGAGATCCTCTTCTTCCAGCAGGAGGAAGGAAGCCTGAGTTTGATTATAAAGATTATATACTTCCGTGTATTGCATTAGGATGGGGTGCGGCAGCGGCCTTGATGAGGCTTACGCGATCTTCAATGCTTGAAATATTAGATTCTGAATACATTAGACTAGCAAGAGCCAAAGGTGTAAAATTTAGGACTGTGATATTTAAGCATGCTCTAAGAAATGCTTTGATTGCTCCAGTAACAAGTGCACTTCTAATCTTTTCTGGCTGGTTAAATGGGGCCCTAGTAGTAGAAATTGTTTTTTCATGGCCAGGAATAGGTTACGATGCTTTATATAGAGCTGTAAATGATAATGACTTTCCTCTTCTGCTTGGTACGGTATTTGTATTTATACTAATTTATTTGATATTCGCTACGATAGCTGATATTGCTTACACTATTATTGATCCAAGAGTTCGATTAAACTAGAAGGAGTAAACTTAATGACAACTGAGACAAAATCTTCCTCCTTTAATCCTCTAGATATATGGTTTATATTTTGGAGATTCTTGAGAAGGTACCCTGTATTTCCAAGTATAATTCTTATTGTTCTTATAATTGCTGCAATTATAGGTCCAACTGTTGCTCCATATGAAAGAGATATTGGAGATGTTAGAGCAAGGCATAATTCGCCTGGAATTGTTGATATTAAATTTCCTACTAAACCAAAAGGTGGAATAGACTTAACTGATTCAAGTATTGCTGCAGGGTCAACTTTCGTTGTTTCATATGAATTACCGACTGATAACAGAATGTTTGACATAAATGGTAATGGTTATCTCCAAGATGAAATATCTTGGAATGAAGATACTCCAAGTGCTCCCGATATATTATTCAATAATGTTGTTCAAGAAGAAGAATTACTAACATTTGAAGTAACGACTAATGAAGATTTATTTGAAGGTCAAAATGACATTATATTTTTGGATCTTCAAGTAATAAGAGTAGATACAAAAAGATTAAGTAGTTGGCCTGATGGATATCATCTAATGGGAAATGATCATGTTGGACGAGATGTTTTCAGTAGACTGCTTCATGGGGCTCAAATATCTATGATGGTTGTAGGTGTTTCTTTACTAGGAGGAATGACTATAGGTGTTGCTCTGGGTCTTATCTCTGGATATACAGCAACTAGATATGAACCAAATATTGGATTCGATATGACAATTAAAGGAAAGAAAAAAAGAATTGCAATTTTAAGTCCCTGGCTGATTGATGAGGCAATTACTAGATTTGTAGATATTTGGAATGCATTGCCATTTCTAATGGTTGCACTGGTAGTGACTCTAATATTTGGAAGAGGATTAACTGTTTTGATGGCCGTATTAGCTTTAATTGCTTGGGCAGGTTTCGTAAGGGTTATTAGGGCCCAAACCTTAATTATTCGTGAATTAGATTTTGTAGCAAGTGCCAAGATAAATGGTGCTACTACATTTAGAATTCTTTATAGACATATTTTACCAGGTGTGTTAAACACAGCTGTTGTTGTCGCTACATTAAATACAAGTGCTCTTATTTTGGCTGAGTCAGTACTAAGTTTCGTAGGTGCTGGTATACAACCACCTACCCCTGCTTGGGGAGTTATGACAAATGAGGGTAGAGATTATTTAGCTATTGCTCCTCATCAAGTTATGGTTCCGGGAGGAGCTATATTTTTTGTAGTTCTTGCTCTAAACTTTCTTGGAGATTGGCTAAGAGATAGATTGGATCCAAGATTAAGGCAGGTAGACTAAGGGGTTTTTATGTATAAGTTTCTAATAACAGGTTTATTGGCATTTTTTATAGCATGTGGAGGCGAAGAGTATGTTTCATATACAAACATCGTGCAGACGCAAACAGCAGAAAATATGCTTGGTAATGCAACTGCAACTGCTGTTGCCGAAGTAACGGAATGTACAGCTCAACAAGGTATTATATATGACACTCTTTCCGAAGAAGAAAAAATCAAATGGGTTAATGAATGTGAAAATTCATTCACTGCAGCAGCACAATCTGTAGGAAAAGATGCAGCAGCTTCTGCTCAAGCAGTTGCTATGTCATTAACGGCTACAGCTGAAGCTGGTGGAGAAGCGGAGTGTATAGGTTCTACATGTGAGGTTGAGGAAGAAAAAATTGTACTAGAAATGCCTGAAGGTCCTATATTAGATGGTGTGGTTGAAATAAGTATTGGTCAAGGAGGGGTAATGGACCCTCAAACAATAAAAGTTAAGTCTGGAACTACAGTTAATTGGCTAAATCCTAAGGGTGCAGCAAGCTCATCGACCTCTGATGCTGGTCAAGCTGATGACTGGGATTCAGGAGCATTCAATAAGGGGCCATTTGACAAAAATCCTGAACAATGGACTTATGGTAGAGAATTCAATATACCAGGATGTTTCAGCTATAGATCATTATTTAGTGGAGATGCTGATACTGGAAATTTTGGAGTGGTTTGTGTAGTTGAGTAAAGTTATCCGCCTCCAACAGGTCTAACGACTTCAACTTTATCATTTTCTTTAATATATGTGGTCTTATATTCATTTTTGAGAATTATCTTCATATTAACAGCAACTGCTACCATTTTATTTTCTAAATTTTCAGATCTTAAGAATTCAATTATAGAAATCGTGCTTTCTAGTTCAGTTTTTTTCCCATTAAGGATTATATTTATCATTCTTATTTTCTAATTGATCTATAGTTTTATTAATATTCTTAGAATAAGCAATTGCGCTAATAACAGCAATCCCAGAAGCACCTGATTTATGGACTAAGTCTACATTATTTTCATCAATACCACCAATTGCAATTACAGGTTTTGATGATAATTTTATAAGTTTTTTAAAATTATCAATACCTAAATAATTTCCTTCAGGATGACTGTTTGACTTAAATAAGGTTCCAAGAATATATGAATCAATATTTTTATCCATATTTGATTCATATATGTCGTCCTCATTATGAACAGACTTAGAAACCCACTTAACATTTGTTAATTGTTTTATTTCTTTTCCAGAAATATTATTTTGAGAACTTATATGAAATCCAAAAGGTTTAATTTTTTTTGAAATTTCAATATCTTCATTCATGATAATTTTAGTATCTATTCTATCTATTTTTTTTGCAATTATTTTACTTATTTTTTCTTTATCTACACTAGAGGAGTTTTTATATCTTAATTGAATATACTTTACTCCATTTATTGATGCCGAATATATATTTTCAATGAATTCTTTTTCATTATAAAATTTATTTATATCAGTTACATAAATAAGCATTATAACTATTTGCGACTAATATTCTTCGTTGGGCTACTAGGATTGGCCTGTTTAGAAACAGGGATTCTTCCAGATAGAAAAGCTTTTCTTCCAGCCTCTACTCCAAGCTTAAATGCCTCTGCCATTTGTTTAGGGTTTTTAGCTCCAGCAATAGCTGAATTCACAAGAACTGCATCAGCACCATTTTCCATTACCAGAGATGCTTCAGAAGGTACTCCTAAGCCGGCATCTACTATAACTGGAATATTGGATTGTTCAATTATAATATTTATTTCTTCTAAAGCTAAAACTCCATTTCCAGAACCTATAGGAGAACCAAGTGGCATAACTGTTGCGCATCCTATATCTTCTAATCTCTTGGCAAGAACTGGATCTGGAGAAATATAAGGTAAAACTATGAAATTTTGATTAACTAGTTTTTCACAAGCCTCTAAGGTTCCAATTGGATCAGGAAGAAGATATTTTGGATCAGGTATAACTTCAATTTTTATCCAATTTGAACCAGTAACTTCTCTTGCTAAATTCGCAGTATAAATTGCTTCTTCAGCTGTCTTACTACCTGCAGTATTTGGAAGGATATTATACTTATCCCAATCAATAACTTCTAGCAAATTTTTCTCATTTAAATTTTCAAAGTCTATTCTTCTAATTGCAACTGTAATCATTTCTGTTCCTGAAGAAATAATTGAATTCTCTAGATCTTCAGAATTTTTATGTTTTCCTGTGCCTGTTATTAGTCTAGATTTGAATTTTTTTCCTGCAATTTCTAGCTCATCCATATTTTTATACTCTAAATATAGTTTAAAATAATTTTAATCATAAAAGATATCCACTACAATTATAAGGAAAAGTTTTGAATATAAAAATAGATAACGAGACAGACTCTCCAAAGATATCAGCTGCTCTATTTGATTTAGATGGAACAATTCTAAATAGTCAAGAAATAATTCCTGATGACATCAGTCAAAGAATAAAACATATTTCTAATTTTATTCCAACCAGTTTGATTTCGGGAAGAATTTTTTCTTCAGTCTATGATTATTCCAAAGAACTTGAACTTTCTTCCCCTCAGATTTCTGATAATGGTGCATTGATTTTTAACCCTATAAACAAAGAAATAATTTTTAGTAGATCTATTGATTGTGAAGTGGCAAGAGATGTTTTTAACTTATTAGACAATAATGATTTCTATTATTTTGCAAGTTCTCAAGGTGAACAAATTAATAATAATTCAAAAGATAAAAACTTTGAGAATGTTAATATTATTACATGCTTATATGATGATATTTATAAATTTATTTCTTCAAATTCATTAATTAATCTTTCAAAAATTAGCTTGATACCATCATCGGGTAGTAGTAATGAGAAATATCTTAGTTTTATGCCAAAAAATATTAATAAAGGGATAGCTATAGAAGAATATTCTTCCTATTTAGGCATAAATAAATCTAAAATATTTGCAATAGGTGACGGCTTAAATGATATTGAAATGTTGAATAAAGTAGGTATTTCAGTAGCTATGGGAAATTCTGACAAAGAAGTTTATAAAGCTTCTAAATTTTATACTAAAAGTTTTGATGAAAATGGTACTATTCTTGCTTTAGATTGGATTATAGAAGGATTAAATTAATTTCTTAAGGCTTTATAACTTGCCTCAAGTACTTCTTTCCAGATTTTGATTTCATTCGTTACAGTTAGCATTAATTTTTTATCTCCAAAATCTGAACTTAAGAATTTTTTATTTCTTTTGGATAAAGTTTTCTTAATGCTAGTATGATTTAATTCTGATAGAGCATTAATTAGGCTAATTTTAATTAACCTGGCCATATCTTCAGGACCTTTTGCAGCACCAAGTGGTGGCTCAGGAATTATAGAATCAATAATATAATTATTTAAACAATCACTTGAACTTAGAAATTCCATTTTTTGATCCTTATTATTTGGTATAAAAATTGCATTTTGAAGCATATAAACCTTGTCACCTAGAAAAAAAGGAATAGAAGCTTCAGAAGTCGCCTCTCCTGTTATTACACTAATTATTTTTTCCTCATGTGAGGACATCTTGAATATGAATTTTGAAATTGCATTTCCTATTCCTTCCAGTTCATTATCATATGATATGTCTAGTCCGTTATTATCTATAAAAAATACAATAGGAATGTTAAAATCTTTTGATATTTCTATAAACTTTTCCATCCTAATAAAATCATTGATAGTCATCTTTCCATTTTCTTTGGGAGATGATCTATCATAGCTTTGTGCAATGATAACTACTGGTTGAGATGCTATCTTTCCTAAACCTGTTATTACTGAATCTTTTTTGTTTTTATAACCTAATTCAATATAGTCATCGAATACCTTATTAATATAACTTGAAGAGCTAGGAGTCCCTTTGCTCAAGTTTTTAGATTGCTTTTTTACTTTTTTAATCGAGCTTATAGTGGGTACAGATATATCTATTTTTTTAGGGATTTTATAATCAACTAATAAATTTTCTAAAATTGTAGATAATTCTATCTTTAATTTATTTCTTGATACTACTTTATCTATTAATCCTTTTTCATAAAAAGATTCAGCTGATATATCGATATTTTTTGAATCTTCTGATTTATTAATTAATTCATCAAGTTGAAATAGTCCCAAAATTGCTCCTGGTTCTGCAATTTTCACATCTGCCCTTGAAGCAAAAGAACTAAAAACTTGTCCGCCAGATGGATTGGAAAATAAACAAATATGAGGTAAGCTCTTACTCTTAATTTCTTTTGTTGAAATTACTGTTTTTATCATTTGAACTAAAGAATATATTCCTTCTTGTACTCTTTTCCCACCACTAGAAATTATAGATACAACAGGAAGATTCTTTCTGTATGCAAAATTAAATGCTTTAGAAATTTTTTCACCAACAATAAGGCCCATAGATCCTCCAAGGAATCCAAAATCTAGAATTATCACTACAGTCTTAATGCCTCCGATGTTGCAAGTCCCAGATATTGCAGCTTCTTCTAGTCCTGTACGTTCTCTAGATTTACGAACATTATTTTTATAGGATTCGTCAAAACTTAGATTTTCTGGTCTCTTCATAGAAATATTTTTATTAAACTCTCTAAAAGTTCCGAAATCAGATATTATTTCTATTCTTTTACTGGAATCTATAGAATAATGAAAATTACAAAAAGGACACACATCATATTTCAAGTAAAAATCTGTTTTGTTTATAATTTCTGGACAATTCAAGCAATTACTTAAATTTTCTCCTAATTCTATACTTTGATCTGTATTATTCATTACACTAATATTTTTCTAGGCTTACCAGCTTCTCCTGGTCCCACTATACCATTATCTTCAAGTTCATCCATCAATCTAGCTGCTCTTGGATAACCTATTCTTAATCTTCTTTGTAACAGAGATGTTGATAATGTGCTACTCTGAGAGCTTAGTTCTAATGCTTGATCATAAAGAGAATCACCCTTTATTTCTTTATTATTATTTTTACCCTCTAGTTGTAACTTTAACATTTCTAGTTCGTATTTATCATAATAAGAGTTCCACTGGTTAGTAAGGGCTTCTATATCGTCTTCATTTAAGAAAACTCCTTGAATCCTACTCATTTGTGCATTATCTATAGGGCTAAAAAGCATATCTCCTTTGCCTATTAATTTTTCTGCTCCTATACTATCAAGAACAGTTCTAGAGTCTATTTGAGACATCACTGCAAATGATACTCTACTTGGAAAATTAGCCTTAATTAAACCTGTAACTACGTCAACCGATGGCCTTTGGGTTGCAACAACTAAGTGTATGCCTGTAGCTCTTCCTAATTGTGCAAGCCTTACTATTAATCTCTCTATTTCACTACCTGCTTGTAGCATTAAATCGGCCAGCTCATCAATAACTATTAACAAGTTCCACATTTTGTGTGATTTACCCATTTTCTTATTAAAATCTGATATATTTTTCACGCCTACTTTTTCAAGTATTTTGAATCGATTCATCATTTCTGTAACAGTACTACTCAATACTTCAACTGCTTTATCTGTATCAACTATTACTTCCTCTGTATATAAATGGGGTATTTTCCCATAGGGTGTTAATTCTACTCTTTTTGGATCAATCAGTATCATTCTTACTTCTTCAGGGGTCTTTGTAGTAATCATGCCTGCAATAATTGAGTTTATAAAAACTGACTTCCCAGATCCAGTTGAACCTGCAACCAGTAAGTGTGGCATTTTAGCTATATCAATCATTATTGGTTTACCATCCATCCCTTGTCCCAAAGGTGCAGGAAGAGAAAAGCTTTGAGAAATATTCTTTATTCTTTCATCTTCAATAACTTCTTTGAAATCAACAGTATTAGGTGAAATATTTGGGATTTCAATACCCATAATATTCTGAACTCCATCTAAAACAGCCTCAAATCGAATATTTGGTGAGCCAAGTGCCAAGGCTAGATCCTTTTCTCTTCTTAGGACTTGTTCTACTTTGACTCTCTTATTTTCTTTATCATCCATCCATCCAGGTTTCAATTGATACATTGTTACTGATGGACCTGAAGTAAAATTTTCAATAGAAGTGTTTACTCCATGAGCAGATAGAGTACTTTTGATAATCTCAATTGTGTCATTAATTTCATTCTTATCTAACTCTTTTTTTGGGGTAAGCTTTAGAAAATTAGTCTTAATCTTAGGCCAATTAAATTCTCTTATTGAAAATCTATCTAATTCCTTGTCAATATTTGGCCTATCATCGTAAATAATTTCTTTTTTAATTTCAGTAGAAATATCTCGACTAAATAATTTATCCTCTTCTATTTTTGTATCTTCTATCTTAGGGTCATCAATATTTATTTCTCTTATTTTTGTATTTTCTATCTTAGGGTCATCAATATTTACTTCTCTTATTTTTGTATCTTTTATCCTAGATCCGATAATTTTTTTTTTAAAAAAAGTTAGGAGATTTTTTCTTAATAAATAAGTAAAAGAAATAATAAAACTTACCAAAATTGAATACAAATTACTTAAAATTCTCAAGTAAAAGTGAGGATAATAAATAATACTGATTATTATTAATGGAGTTGAAAGTCTGAAAATAAAATCAATATAATTTGTAATACTTGCGTTGTATTGATTCCAATAATATGGTTCTTTTGCCAAAAATTCACCATATTTCCCTGACAATGAATAGTCAAAAGAAAAAAATGAACTTGAATCATAATTTATACCACCAAGTGTCACAAAAAATGAAACGTTAATTAGAATAACTGAAGATAATAATTTAATAGAAAATAATTTTTTTGAATTCTTAAATAGAATAAACGACAAAAGAACACTCATTGACACAAGAACTGGTAATAAACCTACCAAATCTCTTACTGAATAAAACAAATTTAAAGAAGCAATTAATAGCGCAGTCAAAAAAATAAAAAAAATAAAATTTTTTTGACTAATTATTTTTATTAATCTTTCTTTAATAATATTGTTTTGATTAACTTCCATATCAAATTACTTCTAGCTAGAATTAATTTTATAAAATTATAGTTTTTATTTGGTATTTTTTATTAAATTTACTTAATACTAATTTATATATTTCTAGATTAAATTGCTCAGTTATTTGAGTCCAGTCTTGGTGAATATTGAAAGAGTTAAAAGTTTTATTTTCTAAAATATAACTTTTTAGATGGCTTGTAATCTTACCCTTATTCGATATATCAAACATATTTATGAACGGTTTATGGGCTAGAGTTTTATTTTTTTTGTTAATGACAAGAATAATTGAAATAATATTTTCTTTGTAGATATTATTTTTTGTTTTACCTATTTCAAAATACTTATCTCTTAAGACTATCTCATCAATAACTTTTGATTTTTTTAGTAATTTAGCTTCATTTTCAGTAACCTCTAAATTATCTCCATTAGATAAGACAAAAATATTATTAGGGTTAACATTTTTATTAATAGCTAATTTTTTATGTGCTTCTAACATATCATTATCCCCATGAACCGGAACAAAAAATTTCGGAGATAATGTTTCAATGACTTTTTCTAAATCATTTTGAGGAGAGTGTCCTGATACATGTAATTTATTATCACTACTATGGAAAATTACATCAGCACCAAGACCTTGTAAATTATGAACAACTTTAAAAACCTTATTTTCATTTCCAGGAATTACTGAAGAGGACATTAGAACAATGTCATTATTATCAATTTGTAGATCATTATATTTCTTTTTTGACATTCTAGATAAGACAGAGAATTCTTCTCCTTGAGAACCTGTAACAAAATATACTAGCTCTCTTTTATCTAATTTTTTCGCTTGATTTTGGTTGATAATGATATTTTCATATTCACTAATTATCTCAAGTTTTTTACTTATACTTAAGTTCTTTTTTAGTGTACTTCCCATGAGTACAACTTTTCTATTATTTTTTTTTGCAGAATTTATTGCAAGTTGTAACCTTGAGATTTGTGAAGCAAAACTACAAATAATAATTTTTTTATTCTTCTTAAATTGAATATCAAAAGTTTTTTCAATTTCTCTTTCTCCAATTTGATCTTCTAAAACCATAGCATTTGTCGAATCAGATAATAGAAGATCACATTTATAGTCAATAAATTCTTTTACCTTTGAAAAATTACTATTTATACCAAATACTGGATCTTCATCAAATCTAAAATCTCCAGTATGAACAAAATTTATATTTTTTGATTGAATAATCAACCCACATGAATCTGGAATAGAGTGAACAACAGGAAACCAAGTTATCTTGAAATTGTCAAATACATATTTTTTATAGAGAGATATGTTTACTAGCTTGTCGTGTTCATTTACTGGTAATTTCTTCTTTATTATTTCACTAGCCATTGGTGGGCAGTATATAGGCACATTTAGGAATCCTAATTTAGACAATGCACCTACATGATCTTCGTGCCCATGAGTTATAAAAATTGCTTGAATTTTCTCTTTAAGATTACTTAAGTATTCGGTATCAGGAAGAATGTAATTAATTTCCTCATCCAGAGAAAACTTAATTCCAGCATCGATTATGAAATTTTTTTTGTCTATTTCGAAAATAAGTAAATTTTTACCAATTTCTCCAAATCCACCTAAGGGTGTTAATTTAATTTTATCCATTATTTGTTATCAAAAATAATTCTAGAAAAACTGTTATTAATAATTCTTATGTTCCAAATAAATACTATTATTTATATAAGTTGATTAATTAGTTAATTTAATTGGCACCTTTTGAGGTTATATAATCAACTGCATCTTGTACAGTTTTTATATTTTCTGCATCTTCATCAGAAATTTCTATAGCGTTATCATCTGTACTAAATTCTTCTTCTAATGCCATAATTAGTTCTACAACATCCAAAGAATCCGCTTCTAAATCCTCTGTGAATGATGAATCAGGATTTACATCCTCTATATCAACACTTAATTTTTCTGCTGTAATTTCTTGAATTTTTTCTAAAATTGAAGCCATTATATCCTCCAAATTGTTAACTGCACATTTATGTTATTGAATAATGATACAAAAGTCTATCTTACCATAGAATTTAATACACCATTTATAAAGCTTTTTGACGAATCTGAGCCAAAAACATTTCCTAGCTTTACTGCCTCATTTACTACAACTCCGACCGGTGTATAAATGTTAGAACTCAATTCTGATATTGCCATTCTTAGTATAGAAAGGTCTGTTTTTGGAATCCTCTCTAAATTACTATCATCTATATGACTTAATATCTTTTGATCTATAGCAGACTTATTATTCATTGAGTATTCCAATAATGATAATGCCATCTTTTTTTTAGATGAATTTAATTTTTTATAGAATCCTAAGTTCTTAATTCTTTCTAGAGGATTTGAATTTGTTATTTCATTCTCGAATAATGATTGAACCACAGCGGCTCTTGCAAGAGTTGTTCCAAATATAGAATCAGTTTTTTCTTCAGCAATAAATTCAGCATCTACACTTAAATTTAGATTATCTTGAATTTTTTCCATTAATTCCTTGATTCTACATAATCAAGTACTTGGCTGTAGTTACTAATATTTTTTACAGTAAGGTCTGAATTGATTCTTTTTACCATTCCTGCGAGCACGTTACCAGGACCAATTTCATAAAAAGTATCTACATTGTTATCTGTCATAAACCCTATTGAGTCATTCCAAAGAACACAGTTTTGTAATTGGTTTTTTAATTCTTCTTTTACTAATTCTTTGCTAGTAATGGGCCTAGCATCAGTGTTAGCAACGATAGGTACAACAGCATCTTGGAAGTTTGTATTATCAATTACATCATTGAGTTCGTTTTGAGCAGACGACATCAATGCAGAATGAAATGCTCCACCTACTGGCAAAGGTATTGCTCTCTTAGCTCCCAATCTTGAAGCTAAATCCATAGCATTTGTTAAGTTTTCTTTCTTTCCAGAAATTATAATTTGATTTGAAGTATTAATATTTGAAAGATAGGTTCCGGTCTGAGAGCAAACTTCTCTAACTGAATTTTCATCAATTCCTATAATAGCTGACATTCCACCAGGTGAATCAGTGCAAGCTTTTTCCATAAGTTCACCTCTAATGGAGACTAGTTTAATGGTATCTTTAATACTGAGTGAGCCTGCGGTTGCTAGAGAGCTATATTCACCTAAACTATGACCTGCAGTATAATTTGGAATTTGTATTGTGCCCATTTCTGATTCGATAGCTCTCCATGCAGCTATTGAAACAGTTGCAATTGATGGTTGAGCGTTTTCTGTTTTGGTAAGTTCTTCTTTAGAACCCTCAAAAATTACATTTGAAAGTTTTCTACCTAATATTTCATCGGCTTCATCAAAAACTTCTCTTGCAGCTTTACTGTTTTTATACAAATCAAGACCCATTCCAGGAGTTTGAGATGCTTGTCCAGGAAAAATGAATGCGACTTTTTCTTTATTCATAAAATTGCTCACTATAAAAATCTATATTAATCTATTGTTTCTATTTTTTTTTATTTTTTCAATAAATTTCACCACAGAATACGATAATTATAAGAATAAATGAATATTGACAGCCAACTTGAAATAAACTTATATAAAAATATAATCTTTATAAATCAAAGATTATATTATGAATATTTTAGGTGTAGACCCAAGTCTTTCAAACACAGGGTATGGGATGCTTAAGTTTAAAAAAAATCAATACTTTCCTATAGAGGGAGGCGTGATAAAAACTAAAAGCACCGATTCTCTTGAAAAAAGACTTTCAATAATATTTGATGAGTTTTCTTTAATTGTTAAGAAATATATACCTGATGCCATAGCAGTTGAAGATTTACATTCAAGACCAAAATTTGCTAAAACTTCCATATTAATGGGTCATGCTAGGGGAGTAATTTTATCTACAGCAGGATTGCACAATATAAAGGTATTTAATTATCAACCTACACAAGCAAAAAATTTAGTTACTGGATCTGGTAGAGCGGATAAAAAACAAATTATGATTTCTGTTTCAAAAATTCTGAATAATGAAAATTTACTTAAGAATGAGCATGTAGCTGATGCATTTTCAATTGCTATCTGTCATTCTATAGTTAGTAAAGCAAAAATAAATTAAATGATAAATTATTTAGAAGGAAATATAATAAAATTTTTATCTGAACCTAAAAGGATAGTGGTTTTAGTAAATGCTATTGGATATGAAATTCACACTCCTGAGTTTCTTACAAATTACTTTATTGAAAACGATATTTCAATAAACTCATCCATAAATCTAGAAATATATTATCACGTTACTGAAAGACAACCTAAACCTCTTCTTGTTGGATTTATTAGTGAAGGGGATAAGGAATTTTTTGAACAATTGATTCAAGTAGAAGGTATAGGTCCAGTGAAAGCTGCTAATTCATTGATATTTCCAATAAACATAATAGCAAAAGCAATAGAATCTGAAGATTATTCTCTTTTAGAACAAATGCCGGGAATTGGTAAAAGAGCAGCTCAAAAAATTGTAGCAACCCTCAAAGGAAAAGTTATAGATAAAGCATCAGATATTTCTTTAACTCCAAATTTGATGCCAGAAAATTCAGTTATCAATGATGCCCTAGAAGTTTTAGTAGATTTGGGTTACAAAGTTTCAGATGCTAGGAATCAAATTAATGAAGTAATAAACGGATTAGAAAATAAAGATGAAGTAAAAGCAGAAAATTTACTCAAAGAAGTTTTTAAGAGGTCTAGATAAGGAATTTTATGAATGACAATTCTAATAATTCTAATAAAGAAATAATTTTTTCTGAGGATATAAATGATAAAAAAGTTGATTCTGCAGAAAAGTTAGAATTTAATTTCTTAAGACCTAAATCCTTTACTGAATATATTGGACAAAATAAAATTATTGAGTCTCTATCTATTGCTGTTGAAGCTTCAAAGAAAAGAGACGAATCATTAGATCATGTATTATTTTATGGTCCTCCAGGATTAGGTAAAACTACTCTTTCATACATTATTTCTAATCAAATTGAATCTAATTTTATTCACACTAGTGGTCCAGCTTTGGAAAAACCAGCTGATGCTGTAGGGTTACTTTCAAATTTGAACTCTAAGGATGTATTATTTATTGATGAAATTCATAGAATCCCTAAAACCGTAGAAGAATATTTATATTCAGCGATGGAGGACTTCAGAGTAGATTTTATTACAGGTTCCGGAGCTTTTGCAAAAACTATAAATTTAAGGCTAGAGAGTTTTACTTTAGTTGGTTCTACAACTAGGCCAGGATTACTAAGCTCTCCTCTTAGAGATAGATTTGGTCTCAGTTATCACTTGGATTATTATAATGAAATTGACTTAAGAAATATTATTCTAAGATCTTCAAATTTATTAGGCTTAGAAATAGATGAAAAATCTTCTATTGAAATTGCAAAAAGATCAAGAGGTACACCAAGAATAGCTAATCGACTTTTGAGAAGAGTTAGGGATTTTGTAGAAGTTAAGAACATTAAAAAAATAAAAACTGATGTAATAAACGACTCTTTAGAAATTGAAGGAGTAGATAACCTAGGTCTAGATAGACTTGATAGAGAATATTTGAAAATTATAGCTAATAACTATGAAGGTGGACCAGTAGGTATTGATGCGATTAGTGCTTCACTGAACGAAGATCAGGCAACATTATCTGATGTTGTTGAGCCCTTCCTCTTAAAGATAGGTTTTATAATCCGTACATCCCAAGGAAGAAAAACAACTAAATTAGCTTATAAACATCTAGGACTTAAGCCTTCAAAACTTCAAGATAAATTTATTTAGTATCTAAGTATTTATTATAATAATCTCTTGAAGAAATATCTGTACTTTCAAAACAAACAGCATCCTCTCTTTTGTTTTCCATCGGATAGTAATTTTTTCTGATTGAGACCACAGTAAATAAGTATTTTTTATACAAATTTATTGCACTTGTATTTGATTTTCTACACTCTAAAAGCATTTTTTTTATACCATTTTCAGAACAATGCCTTAATGATAATAATAGTAATTTCTCTCCAATTCCTTGTCCTCTGAATTTTTCTATAACTCCAATTTGTTCAATATGGGATTCTTGTAAAACTTTCCATATTTTCACATATCCAATTATTATTTCTTGAGAAATAAATTGTTCTTTATCTTTTTTTTCAACTTTACTAAAAATAGAAAATATATTTTTTTTCCTGCGAATCAAATTTTCATATGTGCAAATAAAAATTTTTTTATTTTCTTTACGTATTTCACTGTAAAAATTAGTATTAACTTTATCTATTGGAAATATATTAGACTCTAATTTTGATAATTCTTTAGAATCATTGAGAACTGCGTTTCTAAATTTTATTTTTTCATTAATCATTGAATTAAATCTGATTAAAAATGGTTATGTTTTTATTATTTAATAAGAGTATAATAATCTTTAGTATTTATAAATGCTTGAAGAATGAACCTATTAGTTATACTAAAATAATGTTTTTGAGTCCTAACCTAATTCGTATAATAAAAATACCCTTAAAAAATAATAAATTTGATTTAGTAATTTCTTTCATTTCTATTCTTTTTGCGGCAGCTCTTCAAATGTCCATTCCGTATTATCTGGGATCTTCAATTGATAAATCTTTGGACGCTTCGAGTTCTTCAGAATTGTCTTTGGCCCCTTTTATTGAAATTGGTTTATTAGTATTTTTACTCTCGTTAGCTAGAGGGATTTTTAGTTATTTTCATGTATATCTAGGAGAAAAAATTGGCCAATATTTAGCATTTGACTTAAGAAATTCATATTTCACTAAGCTTCAAAAACTTTCATTCAAATACCATGATACTCAACACACCGGAGACCTAATCACCAAAGGAATCATAGATATTGAAGGAAGTCGAATGTTTGTAAATACTGGCGTTTTAAGGTTGGTTTTTCTTACTGTTTTTATTTTAACTGGTGCATATTTAGTGATTTCAGTTGATTTTGCATTGGGATTACTTTCTTTATCTTTCGTACCTTTTGTAGCATTTTTTTCATCTTATTCAAGAATTGTACTTAGAAAAAATTGGTATCGTTTGCAAGAGCAGTTAGGTGTACTAACAAGAGTTATGGATGAAAATTTATCAGGTGTAAGATTAGTAAGATCATTTATGAAGCAGAAATATGAATTAGAAAAATTTAATCTTGCTTCAGATATAGTCAAAAAAACAACTTTTAAGCAGATAATAATAAGAAGCTTTTCAATATCTTTGAATACTTTTTCTTTCCTAGTATCTATGAGTCTTTTGGTTTATTTTGGATCGGTTGCTGTAATTGAATCAAGAATAACTTTAGGAGAATTGACTTCTTTGATTGCATTTATGAGTATTTTACAAGGTCCTGTCAGGCAAATAGGAATGACTGTAAATTCATTCTCTAGAGCTTCAGCTACCTCCACTAGATTATTTGAAACTTTAGACCAAAATGAAGATATATCTAATCAAGAAGATATTAGCTTTAAGGAACCTGTAAAGCAAATTGAAATAAAAAACCTTTCATTTTCATACGGATCTAAAGAAGTACTAAGTGATATAAATTTTTTCTCAAATCCTAATCATTCGATTGGTATTGTTGGCCCCCCTGGTTCAGGTAAGACAACTCTTTCTAGGCTTTTACCTAGATTTTATCATCCAAATCAAGGTAAGATTTTATTAAATGGTAAAAATATTTCCACACTAAATCTTAATGATCTAAGAAAAGCAGTTAATTTAGTAGATCAAGATAATTTTTTATTTTCTGATACTTTTACTGAAAATATTCGATATGGAGACCCTAATGCAAAGAAAGAAAAAGTTGATTTATCAACAAATAAAGCGCAAATTTCAAGTCATATAGAAACCCTCCCAGAAAAATTTGATACTTTGATTGGCGAAAGAGGTGTTCAACTTTCTGGTGGACAAAGACAAAGGCTTTCTGTGTCACGAACTTTACTTTTTGATTCCAAAGTTGTTATATTTGATGATTCTACTTCTGCAATTGATAGTCAAACAGAAAAAAAAATCAGAGATGAGATGCAATCATTAGGCTCTGGAATTTCTTTGATAGTTGTTGCTCATCGAATTTCCTCAGTTATGAACTTAGATGAAATACTTTATCTTAACAACGGCAGGATAATTGAGAGAGGTACTCACTCTGAATTAATAAAACTCAAGGGTAGATACTGCGAATTATATAATATGCAAATTAATCCAGAAAAGGTTATTAACTAATGGTTTCATTATCTGATGATGACGTAAAATCAAGAGCGTTTGATTACAACATAATCAAACGCTTTTTACCATATGTGCTCATATATAAAAAAGATGTTTTTTTAGGATTTATGTTTATTATTTTACTAACTATATCTTCTTTACTTCTTCCTTTAGTAATTAAGAATATTATCGATCAATCAGGTTGCTTAATAGGCTCTAATTGTGATTCTATTGAAGATGCTAAATCATCTATATTAGTTGGTTTATTTCAGTACTTAGGTTTGTCTATTTTAGTTGTAATTTCAATATTTATGTCAGATTCTATAATTGAGAAAGTTGGAGAAAATATACTTCTTGATCTAAGAAGAAAAATGTTTATGCATCTTCAAGATGTTTCTATTTCTTTTATGGACAAAACTGATGTAGGGCGACTTATGTCTCGATTACAAGGAGATGTCGCAGCAATGCAAGAAGCTTTACAAATGTCAGTATTTGCAATTGGCGATATTGTTTTGATATTAGGAATAATTACAGTTCTTCTTTCTATGAATATTCAGTTGGGACTTTTGACAATTATTGTTATGCCAATTTTGGTGCTAATTAGATTGATATGGTTACCTCATGCAAAAAAAGCTTTTTTAGATGCAAGGATAAAAAGTTCTATTACAACATCTTATTTAGCAGAAAATATAAATGGAGTTAGAACTGTACAGTCATTTAATCGTCAAGATTTCAATGCTAAAATCTTTGAATCTAAAGCAGATGATTTACTAAAATCACAACTTAAAGCAGCTAAATTATCTAGCATTATGTTACCTACTGTAGAGGGTCTAACTGGAATTGCTTTTGCAATAATTATTATTGTTGGAGCAAGTCTACTCATAAATGATCATATAACTACAGGAGTGATGGTTGCTTACATGCTTCTTGTCCAAAGATTCTTTGAACCAATTAGAACTATATCAATGCAGTATAATGTGATGCAAAGAGCCATGGCTTCAGGATATAGAATTTTTGAAATACTGGATATTCCCGTTACAATTAAGGATCCTTCGAAACCTCTTGATTGTCCTTTAGATGGAACTATCAAGTTTGATAAAGTATCTTTTGCTTATGTTGATAATAATTTTATTCTTACTGATTTTGATCTTGAAATAAAAAATGGAGAAAGAATTGGAATAGTTGGACCAACAGGAGCAGGTAAATCAACTATCTCAAATCTTATTCATAGATTTTATGATGCAAATAAAGGTAAAGTTATACTTGGAGGAGTTGAGATAAGAAAATTAACTCAAGAATATATTGGCAAAAAAGTTGGAATGGTTTTACAAGATCCATTTCTTTTTTCAGGCTCTATTCTAGATAATGTGAAATATGGAAATCCCAATATAACTATTTATGAAATAGAAGAAGCTATTAAGCTTCTCGGAATAGAAGAATTTGTTGAAACATTACCAAAAGGATTAGATACTGTGATAGGTCAAAGAGGAGCAGATTTATCAATGGGTCAAAGACAACTTCTAAGTATCCTCAGAGCGTTGCTAGCAGATACTCAATACCTAATTCTTGATGAAGCTACTTCATCAATTGATTCATATACTGAAAAGAAGATTCAGTCAGCATTAGATGTTTTATTAAGAAATAGAACATCCATCACAATTGCTCATAGACTGGCAACTGTAAGGAAATGTGACAGAATCATAGTCCTAAATTCAGGGAAAATAGAAGAGATTGGTAGTCACGAAAAACTTCTTAATAATAAGGGTTTATACAGTAAACTATATGGCTTAAATTATTCTTCTTTTGATGATTAATTACTAGACATTATGACCTGGTTCAGAATTATCATAGTCATATTCATAATTTAACTTAATAAATTCTTTTTGATCATCTGGTACATCTTCTTCGGCAAAAATAGCACTTTCAGGGCAGACTGGTTCACAAGCTGCACAATCTATACATTCTTCTGGATTTATAAATAATTGTGAATCTCCAGGGTTAGAATAAATACAATCTACTGGACAAACATCCACACATGCTCCATCCATGATGTCTACACAAGCTTTACCAATAATATATGTCATATTTCAAATCTTTCTTATTTACGTAGATAACCGTTTTTTAAAATAATATAAAAATTAATTATGAAGTTTTAGCGATTCCTGATACCAAATTTTGAAATTATTAACCTTGACAGCCGCAAGATCCGCCGCCACCGCCACATCCACCTGCCGCAGCTTCTGCTGGTTCTCTTTGGGCTTCAGCTTGACTTCCACATCCGCCGGAATTTTCTGCGCCGCCGCCGCCGCAACATCCACCACCAGCTGCTCCTCCACAACCTCCTCCGGATTGGAAGTTAGGATTAGATATGACGAATCCTGACCTTTGGAATCCTTCAACATAATCAATATTAGATCCTTCAACAAATTTTACACTTTCGGGATCAACTACAGTCTTGATGGTAGAACCTCCAACGATATCTGTTGCTTCAGGTTGGTCGACTAAACCAAAAACGTATTCAAATCCACCATTTGGTGTTTCATTGATAGACACTCTTAGGTAACTATTTTCACTACCTTGTTCTTTCATTACTTCTAGAAGCTTTTTACTTGCAGCTTCGGTAAATGTCACAAGTTGATCTTTTTTTGAATCTAACAAAATTCTCTCCAATATTAAATTATTTACAATAATCCTATTTATTATCTTACTAGATAATTTCTTACAAAATCAATGATTACATAGTAAAAAAACCAATTTTTTATCAACCTTTCATATATTTTTTGCAGTTATAATAAAATAAAAATGTTGCTCAAACAGGCTCTCTAATGGATTTAATTGATAAAAAAATAGTTTCTATGCTTGGTCAAGATGGAAGACTCTCAAATGCCCAAATGGCAAGAGAGTTAGACGTTAGCGAAGGAACTATCAGAAGAAGAGTAAAAAATTTACTAGAATCAAAAACAATTTCAATTGTTGCTGCCTCTGATCCAAAAAAGTTGGGATTTCTATCTGAAGCCTTAATCGGAGTTCAGTGTGAACCCGACAAAACTGGTGATATTTCATCTGAGCTAGCTGCTCTACCACATACTAGATGGGTAATAACAACTACTGGAAGCTATGATATATTTTGCTTAGTTGCTTTAGAAAGTGCTGAAGAATTAGGTAAGTTTATCAGAGTTGATATTGGATCTATAGAAGGGATCATAAGAACTGAAACATTCGTTAATTTATCTGTTGCGAAAAGAGAGTATGGCCATATATAAATATATATTTTTAATTTGAGGAATTATGTATAGAGATTTAATGTGCGGAGAAGTTTCTTCTTCTGTATTAGAAAAAAAAATTAAGCTTGCTGGATGGGTTTCTAAAAGAAGAGATCATGGTCAATTGATATTTATTGATCTTAGGGATAAGTCTGGAATAATGCAAATAGTGTTTAATCCTGAGATATCAGCCGAATCTCATTCATATGCTAAAAATCTAAGATCAGAATGGGTAATTGCCGTAGAAGGAACTATTGTTAGGAGATTAGATGGGTCAGAAAATAAAGAAATACCAACAGGAGATCTTGAATTAGTAGTTGATAAAATAGAAATCTTATCAACGTCCAAGACACCCCCCTTTGAAATAGATGATGACTCTGTTGTGTCGGAAGAGATCAGACTAAAATATCGATACTTAGACCTTAGAAGAAATTCTATGCAAAGAAAAATAAAATTGCGACACAAAGTAACCCATCTTATATGGAATTATTTAACAGAGGAAAATTTTACTCATATTGAAACTCCAATCCTAATAAAGAGTACGCCTGAAGGTGCCAGAGATTATGTTGTACCTTCTAGAATTAAGCATGGAGGATTTTATGCATTACCTCAATCTCCTCAACAAATGAAACAAATTTTGATGGTTTCAGGTTTTGATAGATATTTTCAAATAGCACGATGCTTCAGAGA
>JAKUNJ010000007.1:0-45568 GCA_022451965.1 Dehalococcoidia bacterium
GATGTTTATGTGCCAGGGTGTCCTCCTCGTCCAGATGCATTGCTATTTGGAATCATGCAACTGCACGAGAAAATTAAGAAATATAGCCTTACTGGCGAAAGAGCAGGGGATGTATAATTCTATGAAAAACTGGAATGGTAATTTACTTGCAAAAGAGATTGATTCTCATTTTCCTAATAGCGTAAAAAAATCTAACAACAAAGATGTTTATATTCATCCAGAAAAAATTTATGAAGTAATGAAATTTTTGAAGGAAACATCGGGTTTCTCTTTTGATCTTTTGTCTTCGGTAACTGCTGTAGATTACTATGATCATTTTGAGGTTGTTTATCACTTAAAATCACTTATAACACTTTCAAAAGCCACTATAAAAGCAAAGATTGGTTATGGAAGGCAATCTGAACCAAAAATCCAGAGTTTATATTCTCTTTGGAAAGGAGCTGATTTTCAAGAGAGAGAAATTTATGATCTCATGGGTATCAAGTTTGAGGGCCATCCCAATATGAAAAGAATATTATTGTGGGATGGATTTCCAGGGCATCCACTAAGAAAAGATTTTGTAACCAACGATCAATCTTTAGTAGGAGATTCTAGTTAGCATATGTCAGTTAAGAGTGAACCAATAACAATAAATCTAGGTCCTCAACACCCTTCAACTCATGGAGTTTTTAGAATGAGGGTAACATTTGATGGTGAAACAATTATTGATGTTGAACCTATATTTGGTTATTTGCATAGAGGATCTGAAAAGCTGGCTGAAGAAAGAACTTACACTCAAGTTGTTACTTTGACGGATCGAATGGATTATGTCTCTTCTATGCTCAATAATCAAGGTTATATATTAGCCCTAGAGGAATTAGCAGGTATAAAACCTAAACCCAGAGGAGTTTGGCTAAGGATGATAGCTTCGGAGTTACAAAGAATTGCTAGTCATTTAGTTGCAATTGGATTCTTAATTCAAGATTTAGGGGCATGGGGAACTCCTCTTACGTATTCTATGAGGGAAAGAGAAAAAATACTTCAAATGTTCGAAATGTTGTGTGGTGCTAGAATAACAAATTCCTATTTACGTCCTGGAGGAGTATTTATGGATGCGCCATTGCAATTTTGGGATTCTCTTGATAATTTTATCGAAGATTTTCCATCAAAAGTAGATGAATTGGAAAATCTTTTGAGCTCAAATGAAATAATCTTTTCGAGAACAAAAGGTATTGCTGTGATTACTGCTGAACAAGCCTTGAATGCATCAATAACTGGCCCAATTCTTAGGTCTACTGGAGTTGACTGGGATTTGAGAAAATCAGATCCATATGATTACTATGATCAAGTTGATTTTACCGTACCTATTCATAATGCTGGAGATAATTATTCTAGATATTTGCTTCGAGTTCAAGAGATGAGGGAAAGTTTGAAAATAGTCAAACAATGTATTGAAAGAATTGAACCAGGTCCAGTCAGACCACATCATGATGAGGTTCCTAATTTGGTTAGACCACCTAAGGGAGATTGTTATACAGCAATTGAAGGATCTAAGGGTGAGTTAGGTTTTTATTTGGTATCAGATGGTTCTATTTCTCCATATAGATGGCACGTTAGATCATCATCTCTTATAAACCTAACTTTGCTGAAGGACATGCTTTTAGGAACTTTATTTGGTGATTTATTTGTTACTTTCGGGAGTATCGATATAAATATGGGAGAAGTTGATAGATAATGTATGAATTTATTTATGACATTTTGAAATATGTTTTAGACTTATTTCTAACCGACTTAAAGTATGAGAATTATATATTAACTTTACTAACTGGAATAATCATAGCCTTTGCTATTATTAATGCTGTTCTAGGAGGAGTACTTGCTTTAATTTGGGGAGAAAGAAGACTTTTGGGTAGATTTCAACAAAGAACTGGACCCAACAGATGGGGACCTCAAGGAATATTAACATCTACAGCAGATGCAGTAAAAGTTATGTTTAAGGAAGATATAATTCCTGAAGAAGCTGATAAATATATTTTTAATCTTGCGCCTCTTTTGCTTGTTGTACCGGTATTTATAATTTTTTCTGTAATTCCATTTGGAATGGGTTTATATGCTGTAAATATAAATGTGAGTGTTTTATTCATACTTGCAGTTACTTCTATAAGTGGATTGTCAATAATATGTGCTGCATGGGCCTCAGCAAATAGAATAGCAATTTTTTCAGCGCTCAGATCTGTAGCTATGTTGATTTCTTATGAGATACCTGTTGGCCTGTCATTAGTAGGAATCTTATTAATAACTGAATCAATGTCAGTCATGGATATTGTGAATTATCAATCTCTACCTTTTATATTGATTCAACCTGTTGCGGCTGTTGTTTTCTTTTTGGGGTCACTTGCTGAGATAAATAGAACACCTTTTGATTTAACAGAGGCTGAATCCGAATTAGCAGCAGGATACCAAAATGATTATTCAGGAATGAAATGGGGGCTGTTTTATCTTGGTGAGTTTGCTGCTGCTATTGCCGCAGCATCAGTTTTCTCTACTTTGTTTCTTGGAGGTCCTAATGGACCAATTCTACCTGGTATATTTTGGCTAACAATTAAGGTTGTTGGAGTTTTATTTGTAATTATCTGGATTAGAGCTACTTGGCCAAGATTTAGAATAGATCAAGTATTAAATTTAGCTTGGAAAGGACTTTTTGAATTGACATTAGTCAATATTGTTGTAACTTCAGTTACTGTTATAATATGGCCAGAAGGAGATTCTAATAGGATTTTGTACATTGCTCTTGCAAATTGGATATTTGCTTTCCCATTTCTAATCATTATCTTTAGATTATTAAGAACAAAAAATTATGTTGATTATATAAACATAAAATCATCATATCCTATTGGATCAGATAAGCCTAAATTCGAGAAAGTAGGAAGCTAATGATAGGACTAGGGCTTTTCAAAGGTTTGACAGTAACTCTAAAAAATCTTTTTTCTCCTGTATTTACCGTTCAATATCCTGACAAAAGAGCTGGTCTTTTTGCTCTTTCAAGGTACTTAAATAAACCAATCTCAAAACTGATTACAGAAAATCCCAAAGAATTCATAATGGGGCTTGTAGGAATGGCAAAAATTCCAGTCAAGAATGATCAATTTCCTCGGTTTCGAGGTAATGAATTTGTTTGGTACGATGATAGATGTACAGCTTGTGCTTCCTGTGCAAAATACTGCCCATTAGGAATTATTGAAATTGTGACTCATCCAAGCGGAGAAAATATGCAGGCAGGTGAAAACTATGCGATCGATAAATTTGACATAGATACTGGTAGGTGTATGTTTTGTGGTTTATGTGTTGAAGCTTGTCCTTATGATGCCTTGCATATGGGAACTGATTTTGAAAGAGGTAATTATCAAAGAGTCAATTTGGTTCTTGATAAAGATACTCTAACTTCTCAAAATAAAAATCCAAGTAGTTGGTTTAGACCCCAATTTGAAGAAAAAGATTACGATCCTTGGGATAAAGACTTGAGCAACCCTAAAGAAGCTGGAAGACATGAAAAACCTAGTTACCAAGATATTAAGAATAAATGGGTCACAAAAAGGAAAACGAATGGATAATTCTTTACTAAATATTTTCTTAATTTTAGTAGCTACTGTAGGAGTGATGAGTGCATTATTTGTGGTTGTTCAAACAAATGTTTTTAGAGCAGCTATAAGTTTAGCTTTGAGTTTTATTAGTGTTGCCGTTGTATACTTTGCCATTAATGCAGAATTTTTAGGAGCTGTTCAGATTTTAGTTTATGTGGGGGCAGTTTCTGTTCTAATGGCATTTTCTGTACTTCTTGTTAAAGATTTACAAACTGCGTCATCCTCAACTAAAGGTTTTAGTTTTTACACTTCTTTATTTATTTCAGGTTTAATTTTCGCAACTTTTACTTACGTAATATTAGCAACTAATTGGATAACTGTTGAAAATATAAAATCTCCCATTGTTGAACAAATTTTATTCGAAGAATATGTTGAAAACTCAAATGACAATTCTATAACTTCTGTGAGTAATACTTCATTAGAAAGTGAAATTAAGGAAGGTATATTTAATAATTCAATTTTGCCTATAGGAACTTTATTATCAACCAAATATTTTGTTTCTCTGCAATTAATAGGATTGATCATCGTAGCATGCGTTATTGGCTCCATTGCTGTTACTAAAAATACTATAGAGAATGATCAGGAAGGAAATAAAGAGACAGTATGACTTTAGACATAGTTTTAATTTTTTCTTCCGCATTATTATCTATTGGTATTTTTGGATTACTAACTCGAAAAAATATAGTAATTACTTTAATGTCTCTTGAATTAATATTTAATTCAGTAGTTTTGGCAGTTATTGGATTTACAAGATATAGTATTCATGAAGAATATATACTAAATTCACTGACTTCTGAAAATATTTTTAATATTTTGTCAGGGAATATACTTGGAATATTTATAATATCTGTTGCTGCAGGAGAAACAGCATTAGCATTGGCATTAGTTTTGGCTCTTGGTAAATTTAAGTCCACTGTGGAATTAACAGACTTATCTGAAATGAAAAATTAATTATGTGGATTGATTACAAAAAAGTAAATAATTTGACAACAGCTGAAACCTGGAAAAATCTTCTAGAGGCTGAAGGTTTACCTACAAAAATAATTCCAGAACAAGGATTGCTTGAATGGTCTGAAAAATCTAAGTTCAGAGTCCTTGTTCCTAAAGGTAGAGAACATGTTGCAGATGAAATAATAAGGAAAATTTAAGCAGGGATTTAATTTGATAGAGATACTAACATTATTAATATTATTGATACCATTTAGTGTTTTTCTATTTCAATCTTTTTTTGTTGTTTTCTTTGGTCCAGATAAAAAAGAGATCTCAGGATTTATAAATACGCTTTTTATTGGCCTTTGCTTTATTTTTTCACTTGTAATTATTTTTAATGTTGAAAATTTTTCTTCTACAATATCATTTAATTGGATAAGTATTAATGATGTGGATCTAAATTTTTCATTTATGGTAGACCCTCTAACTGCGATTATGTTAGTAGTAGTTTCTGGTGTATCGTTTTTAGTACAGATTTACTCTATAGGCTATATGCATGGAGATAAAAGCTTTTCACGTTATTTTTCCTATATGGCATTATTCACAGGCTCAATGCTTGGATTGGTTATGTCAAGAAATATTTTACAGCTGTTTATTTTCTGGGAATTAGTGGGTGTTTCATCTTACTTACTTGTAGGATTTTGGCATCAAAGAAATTCAGCAGCAGCAGCAGCTAAGAAAGCTTTTATAATGACAAGATTGGGAGATTTTGGGTTCTTATTCTCTATAATTTATTTGTTTAATATAAACCCTGATCTATTAGAAATTCCAAATTTGTATATAGCTATAGTCTCAGATCAAATTTCTACAAATTCTGCAACAATTATGTCTTTAGGTTTCTTAATTGGAGCAATAGGTAAATCTGCTCAATTTCCTTTACATAATTGGTTGCCAGATGCAATGGAGGGACCAACTTCCGTTTCTGCTCTTATTCATTCAGCTACTATGGTTACCGCAGGAGTTTTTCTAATATCAAGACTATTTCCTTTATTTCAACAGTCAGATATTATGACACTCGTTTCAATAATTGGAGCTATTACATCATTTATTGCTGCTACTATGGCACTAACTACTACTGATATTAAGAGAGTTTTAGCATATTCCACAATTTCTCAGCTCGGATATATGTTTATGGCCCTTGGATTGGGAGGATATACAGCCGCTATTTTCCATTTATTTACTCATGCTTTTTTTAAAGCAGGTTTATTCTTGAGTGCAGGGTCTGTTCATCATGCAGCAGGTACATTTAATATGAAATATATGGGAGGACTTAAGTCAAAAATGAAATTCACCTATTATTCAATGACAATTTGTGCATTGTCTCTATCTGGTTTATTTCCTTTATCGGGATTTTGGTCTAAGGATGAAATTGTTCTTTCTGCTTATTTAAGCGGTGGATATATTGGCTACATTTGTATGATTACAGGCTTGATCGTTGCATTTCTAACAGCTTTTTACATGTTTAGAGCAATCTCTCTTACTTTTCTTGGAGAATTTAGAGGTGGTGGTGATAAAGAATCAGAGGACCTTAAAGCAAATAATATACCTATACCAGAAACAGTTGAACATGTTCACCTTGAAGAATCTCCAAAATATATGATATATCCTATAATTGTATTATCTTTTTTTGCAATAATTATTGGTTATTTAATAAATCCAGTATTTTCTAATCTTATATTTATTGATAAGCATCTATTTGGGGTATTTTTAGAACAAAGCTTGTACCAATTTGATTATCATGGTGCTCATAAATTTAATTTTTCTATAGCCTTAGTCTCCACTTTTATATCAATAACTGGTATTTTATTTGGTATTAACATTTATAGAAAAAAAATAGAAATTGAAAAAAGTTCTATGATAGTCAGCATTAATAATTTCTTGGATAAAAAATATTATATGGATGTTCTTTATGAAAAAATATTTATAAAAAATGTTTTTTATGAAATAATCTGCTCTGGTTCTGAGTGGATAGATAAAAATATATTTGATGGTATAAATATTGGATTATCAAAGCTTGCTGGTCGATTGAGCTTTAACTCTCTTAAGCTTCAAGATGGTCAAATACATTCTTATAGTCTTGTAATGGTTCTCACCGGTGTTATTGCTGTATTTATTTTAGTGATTTTAGGATGATGTTATATGTTTAATTTTTTTCTTACAATAACTGTTTTTCTACCTGCTACAACAGCTTTACTTTTACTTTTACTGAGGACTAGGAAACAAGTAGTTCAAATTTCTATATTTTCTTCTATAATAACTTTCCTTTTATCTCTTCTATTATTTGTCTTCTACGATAGAGAAAAAGGAGGTATTCAGTTCATTGATCATCTTAATTGGATCGATTCTCTAAATATTAAGTCTTCATATTTATTAGGACTAGATGGATTATCTGCCCCCTTAGTTTTATTAACAGGTTTACTGGGTATGGTTGCCTGTATGTCGTCATGGAGAATACAGAAAAGATATAAGGAATATTTTATTTGGTTATTGATCTTGGAAACTAGTGTTTTGGGAGTATTTACCTCTTTGGATCTCTTACTTTTCTTTATATTTTTTGAATTTGAGTTAATACCAATGTATATGTTGATTGGAATTTGGGGATCGGGTAGAAAAGAATATTCTGCAATCAAGTTTGTAATTTTTACACTTGCAGGAGGTGCATTTATGCTTATCGCTATATTAGCTTTATTCACGAGTGAAGCAGTAAGCACATTAGCTATGGTATCAATACCCGAACTTGGTATTAAAGGGATTCCTGATTTAATTGCAGGCAAAGATCTGATTATTCCGTCGTCTTTTATTTTTGCATTTTTTTTCATAGCATTTGCTGTAAAACTCCCTTTGTGGCCATTACATAATTGGTTACCCGATGCTCATACAGACGCTCCTACTGCAGTCTCAATAATGCTTGCTGGAGTTCTACTTAAAATGGCAGGATATGGGCTTTTCAGAATTAATTTAGGTTTCTTTCAGGACACCCAAGGTTTTACAATATTTGATGTAGCTGAATTTTTAGCAATATTAGGAACAATTTCAATAATTTATGGAGCTATAGTTACCATAAGACAAACTGACCTAAAAAGATTAATTGCTTACTCCTCTATAAGTCATATGGGATTTGTTTTATTAGGTTTCTCTGCAATAAGTAATACAAAAGAATATTCTTTATATTCTCTTAACGGTTCAGCTATGCAAATGTTTACCCATGGAACAATTACAGGATTATCCTTCTTAGCGGTAGGTCTCATTTATGACAGAACTCATACAAGAGATATAAATAAACTTGGTGCACTGTCTAACAAAATGCCATTAATTTCTTTATTTTTTGTTATTTCAGGCTTAGCTTCTTTGGGACTTCCAGGATTTTCTGGGTTCGTATCAGAAATTATGATTTTCTTGGGAAGCTATAGCATATTTCCAGCTTATACAATAATATCTGCATTTGGTGTAGTATTGGCTGCAGGTTATATTCTTTGGATGGTTCAGAGATCAATGTTTGGTACTAATAAGCTAGAAAATAATGATAACACCTATAAATATAATGAATTAACAGATGCTAGCTTTTTTGATATTTTGCCTGCATTTTTGATAACAATACCAATCATAATAATTGGATTATTACCAAATATATTTATAACTTTTTTTGATATGGGAATTAAGGAGATTATAAAATAATGCAATTTGAAGAACTAACATATTTGCTATCTCCCATAGTTTTGATACTAACAGCTTTATTTGTATTGATAATTGATTTTTTTGTTAAAAGAAAAGTTATATTAATGCTTTACGCTCTGTTTGGAATGTTTATATCAGCTTCTATTCTAATAATTCAATTTTTTAATTTTGAAACAAGTAAATCTATTTTCTTTGATACTCTAGTTTTTGATAAATTATATATTTTTATGGCTCTTATTATAATTTTGTTATCTTTCGTTATACTAACAGCGTTTTACGACTACATAATTAATCAAGTAACTTTTAGGTCTGAATTTATTTCATTATTACTATTATCTTTAGTAGGTTCTTTGTTTGTAATAATGTCAATTGATTTTATTACTTTGTATTTATCTCTTGAATTAGCCTCACTTCCAATAATTTCATTAGTTGCTTTTGGTAGAGGAAAATTTAGTTTAGAGGCTGCGTTTAAGTATTTGATCTTAGCTTCATTATCGACTGGAATATTTCTAATTGGGGTTGCATATCTTTATGGAGTTACTGGGTCAATAGATATCCAAAACATGAATATTTCTTCTCTAAATCCAGCAATAATTTTGGGTCTTGTTTTCTTATTTATGGGTATAGCATTTAAGTTGTCAATTGCACCTTGGCATATGTGGACCCCTGATACATATCAAGGATCGCCAATGCCCATAGTTACTTATCTATCAACAGTATCAAAAGTAGCTGGTTTTGTTTTGATTATCAGAATATTTATTGAGATATTATCTATAAATTTCGATTCAAATAACTTCATAATATTCTTGTCAATAGTTTCATTTTTGTCAATGACAGTGGGAAATTTTGGAGCTATTTTGCAGAGTGATCTTAAAAGATTATTTGCTTATTCAACGATTGCTCATGCTGGATATATGTTAGTAGGTATAATTGCATTAATTTCAACTTCTTCTGCCGGTTCAACTACTCTTTTTTATGTTATTGGGTATGCATTAACCAACTTAACTGTATTTTTTTGTTTGCAATATGTTATAAATGTTACTCATAGTTCTTCAATAAATTCACTTAGGGGATTATTTAGTGTTTATCCCTTAGTCTCAATATTATTAACTATTTCTATTCTAAGTCTTTTGGGTATACCTGCTACTGTTGGATTTATGGGTAAGGTATTAGTTTTTAGTTCAGCTGTAGATAATGGATTAGCTTGGTTAGCTGTAGTTGGTGTTATAAACTCTTTTATTTCTGCATATTATTATTTAGCTATGTTGAGAAACATTTATATTTCTACTGAAAAATTCGAACAAAAGTCTAATAGCAACAATAACTATATTTTAGTAGCATCATTATCATCATCGTTAGTTTTGATATTGGGGGTTTTCCCTGATTTGTTATTATCTATATTAGATAATGTTGTTTCATCCATCTAAAAGAGGTAATTAGTGAAATATAAAAGTATTTGTTCAGTAATAAATCCCGAATCAAGTCAAGCTGTGATTCTAAGTAAAGAGATTGAATCAAAATTTTCAGATTTGTCATGGCAAAAAGTTCAGGATTTTAATTTTGAAAATATTACAAAAATAGACTTAGTAATTGCTATAGGTGGAGACGGGACAATATTACGTGCTGTTTCATTAGCAGTAAAATTTGATGTACCTGTATTAGGCATAAATATGGGTACTGTTGGTTTTATGACTGATATTGAAGGTGATAAAGCTATTGGAGAAATATCTGATTACTTGAGTGGTGTCAGAATAGAAGAAAGATCTATGCTTGAAATTGAATTTGTTAATTCAAATAAAAAATACTCCTACACAGCTTTGAATGACATAGTTATTGCTAGAGGTTCTTCAATTTCAATGATAGAAACTATTACAGAAATTGATAATATTCATCTTGCAACCTATAGAGGAGATGGATTAGTAATTTCCACTGCAACAGGATCTACAGGTTATGCTTTATCAATTGGTGGGCCTGTGCTAGATCCCAAATCAAATGACTATTTCATAAAGCCTATAGCAACTCATATGAGTCAGTTTGGTGGTGCAGTAGTTAATTCTGAATCAATTTGTAAAATAACTGTTTCAACTAGAAATGATGCTCAAATAAGTATTGATGGTTTCATAGAGCACAAAGTAGAAAATAATGACTATTTCACGATCAAGATATCTGACACTAAAGCAAAATTTTTAAGAAAAAATCCTTCAAGTTACTATTGGGGTTCAATAACTGAAAAACTTGGAATAAGAAAAGGCAACTATATTTCAAAGAATACATAACATGGAATCTAAATTAGTTTATAATGCGGACTCTCTAAAAATAAGAAGAGATACTTACGAGATGTCTAATAAATCAATCATAAACAAAGATTTTGTTGATCATCCTGGATCTGTGTTGATAATAGGTATTAGGGAGAAAAAAATTCTTTTTGTAAAGCAATGGAGGCAACCTGTAAAAGAGTTCACAATAGAACTTCCATGTGGAACTCTTGAAACAGATGAGAGTCCACTAATGGGTGCTGACAGAGAATTCAGAGAAGAAACTGGTTTTGCAGCTAAGAAATATATATCTCTAGGTAAATTTTATGCAGCCCCTGGTTACAGTAGCGAAATGACGGAATATTTTTTAGCACAAAAGATTTACGAATCCTCGCTTAGTCCAGATGAAGATGAAGAGATTTATTTAGAAGAATATACTCTTGAAGAAGCTATGAATTTAATTAAAAATAATAAAATTATAGATCAAGGCACAATATCGGCTCTAAATATCTATAAATCAATAATATAATTTTATTAAGGAGAGTTTTATATGTATGATCATGATGTATTAATAGTTGGTGCAGGATTAGCAGGTCTACGCTGTGCAGTTGAAGCACAAAGGTTAGGTCTTGATGTTGCAGTAATAACAAAAGTTCACCCTGTAAGAAGTCATTCTAATGCTGCCCAGGGAGGTATTAATGCACCTCTTACAGATCGAGGAGATGATTGGAAAGGTCATGCTTTGGATACAATTAAAGGTAGTGACTATTTGGCCGATCAAGATGCTGTTGAAATTATGAGTCAAGAAGCAGGTGATGCTGTGCTTGAACTAGAAAGAATGGGTGTTATTTTTTCTAGAGGAGATGATGGTAAATTAGGAACAAGAAGGTTTGGAGGTCAAAAAGTTGCAAGAACATTTTTTGTTGGAGCTATTACTGGATCTGCGTTACTTCACGTTTTATACGAGCAATCACTGAAGATGGGATTAACTGTATATGAAGAATGGTTTGTAACTTCTCTAATTAAGCATGAAGGTGCAGTTAAGGGTGTAGTCGCTCTTGACTTAAAAACTGGTGAAATTGAAGCTATAACCGCTAAATCAGTGGTAATTGCAGCAGGTGGTGCTGGTAGAGTATTTGAACCATCAACTAATGCACTGATTTGTACAGGTGATGGTTTATCTTTGGCTTGGAATAATGGTGCTGGTCTTATGGATATGGAAATGATTCAATATCATCCTACAACCCTAGCCAGAACAGGAATCCTACTATCAGAAGCAGCGAGGGGAGAAGGAGCTTATCTTCTTAATGCTGAAGGAGATAGATTTATGGAAAAATATGCTCCTGATTACATGGAGTTAGCTTCCAGAGATGTTGTATCAAGAGCTGAACAAACAGAAATTAATGAAGGTAGAGGTATTGATGGTAATGTTCTTCTTGATCTAAGACATCTAGGCAAAGAATTTATTGAGACTAGGTTAGGTTATCTTCAAGAGGTTTCAGTTGAATTTTTAGGTATAGATATGTCTGAAAAACCTGTCCCTATAAGGCCTGGTATGCACTACATAATGGGTGGTATTAAAACAGATGTCGATGGAGAAACTGGCGTCCCTGGATTATATGCAGCAGGTGAATGTGCAAATGTAAGTGTTCATGGAGCTAATAGGTTAGGTGCCAATTCATTACTAGACACAGTTGTTTTCGGTAGAAGGTCTGCTGTTAAGGCATCTGATTATGTTAGAACAGTTTCAAATGAAGATATTCCCACTAAGGAATTTGTTGATAAGGACCTTAAAAGAATAAAAAGTATAATTGAGTCAGATGGTAAGCTCAGAGTTTCAGAAGTAAGAAATGAAATGGCTGAAGCAATGACCAAAGGAATTGGAGTATTCAGAGACCAAAAGTCTATGGAGTACGCTAAATCTGTTGTCGATAAAACAAAAATAAAGTATAGAGACTCTATCAAAATTGATAACAAAGGTAAGGTCTATAATACTGATTTACTTTTTGCTCTTGAGCTTGGAAATATGATTGATTGTGCTGAATCTATTGTCCATGGTGCACTGACTAGAAAAGAGAGTAGAGGAGCTCATTTTAGAACTGACTTGACTGAAAGAAATGATAAAGATTGGTTGAAACATACATTGGTGCTAAAAGATCTGGAAGGTGAGATTACTGTGAAAACTCCGGATGTATCTATCACACAATGGCAACCAGTAGAAAGAGTTTACTAGGAGTTCTTATGAAAGTAAATTTAAGTGTTAAAAGATATGATCCTGAAAAAACAAAAGATAATAATTGGCTTGAAGATTATCAAATGGATATCCACCAATCGTCTACTGTATTAGATGCCTTGATTCATGTCAGAGAAGAAATTGATGGAACATTAGGCTTAAGATGTGCTTGTAGAGCCTCTATTTGTGGTTCATGTGGAATGAAAGTAAACGGTCAAGCAAAATTAGTTTGTAAAACTAGAGTAGAAGAATTATCTCCCAATGGAGAAACTCTATTAATTGAGCCAATGGGAAACCAACCAGTTATTAAAGATTTGATAGTAGATATAAGTTCTTTTTTTGCAAAAATGGAGCAAGTTAGTCCATTTCTTCAACCCGATAAGCTTCCTGAAAAAGGAGAATTTATTGCATCAAATGATTCTATGGAAAAACTCTTGACTGAAATGAATTGTATTATGTGCGGATTATGTGTTTCTGATTGTACTGTATTGGAAGTAGATAACTCATTTATAGGTCCCGCTGCATTAGCTAAAGCGTCAAGATTTGTATATGATCCAAGAGACGATAAAACCTCTGAAAGACTTAACTATTTAAACGATGAGAGCGGAGGTATATGGGATTGTACAAGATGTATGCAGTGTGTTGAGGTTTGTCCAAAGGGAGTAAATCCAATGGATAGAATAATGGATCTAAGGGAATCTGCAATAGAAATTGGTGCTAAAAAAACTCATGGTTATCATCATACAAATTCTTTTGAAAAATCAGTTACAGCTCATGGTAGATTAGATGAAAGTAGATTAGCATTAGAATCAGCTGGAATATTCAATATATTTAGATTGCTAGATTTAGTTCCAGTAGGCCTTAGAGCACTTATCAGAGGTAAATTGCCACCATTATTTCCCCATAAGGCAAAAGATAATAAAAAGATTAAGGAATTGGCCAAAGCTATTAAGGAGAAAGAGTAATGAAATTTGCATTTTATCCAGGATGTGTAGCTAGAGGAGGTACTCCTGAGTTGCTTTCTTCATCTATGGCTGTGTTAGATAAACTTGGTATCGAATTAGAAGAACTAACAAAAGCGGGTTGTACAGGTGCTGGAGTTCTTCAAGAAAAGAACCCTTTATTAGGTGATTCAATTAATGTCAGAACCCTTGCGATGGCTGAGCAGTTAGGATTAAATATTATGACTTTATGCTCAACTTGTCAGGGTGTACTTAGTCAAGCTAATCTTAAGGTGAAAAAAGATAAGGAATATTTAGACGAAATAAATGATTTGATAAAAGATGAAGGTTATGAATATAAAGGAACAACAGAGGTAAAACATCTTTTATGGATATTGGTAGAAGATTATGGTTTAGATAAACTTGAATCTCATTTTACAACAAAACTATCTGATCTAAAATTTGCTCCATTTTATGGATGTTACATGGTTAGACCATCTGAAGCACTAGGATTTAATGAAAGACCAGAAAGAAAAATGTATCTTGAACAGGTTATTGAATCTTGTGGGGCTGAGGCTATTGATTTTCCAGGCAAATTTTCATGTTGCGGATTTCCAATACTCTTTATCAATCAAAAGAACTCACTAAAAATGGTTTCCAATAATACAGGTTCAGCAAAAGATCTTGGTGCAGATGCTATGGTGACTCCATGTCCACTTTGTCACTTAAACTTGGATGGATATCAAGGTAAAGCCAGAAATAACAATAGAGGTGATAAAGCTGATTTACCAATAATTCACATGCCTCAAATGATAGCTCTTGCTATGGGAATTGAGAAAAAAGATATAGGCCTTGCAAGACATATAGTTTCAGCTAAAGAAGTTCTAAATAAAGTTTAAAATTTACCTTCATTAGAAGTTTGTATATCACTTATTTTTTTTCATAATATCTAACAGTTCAATAACAGAGTCAACTGATTTTGAAAGAGCTGAATGTTCATCTTTATTCAGGTCAACCTCAATTACTTCTTCAATTCCATTTGCTCCAAGCTTTACTGGAACACCTGCATAAACATCATTAAATCCATATTCTCCACTTAATAATGCTGCACATGGTAATATCTGCTGTTTATCTAATAAGATTGCTTCAACCATTTGAACAATTGATGCGGATGGTGCGTAGAATGCAGATCCTGTTTTCAGCAGAGCAACAATTTCAGCACCACCATCTCTCGTTCTTTGAACTATTGATGCTAATTTATTTTTTTCAATCATATTCTCAACAGGAACACCACCTACGTTTGTTGCTCCTATAACAGGAACCATAGTATCTCCATGTCCCCCAAGAACATATGCGTTGACACTTTCAACAGAAACATTGAGTTCTTCAGCAATGAAAGTACTAAATCTAGCAGTATCTAAGATACCGGCCATTCCAATAACTCTTTTAGAGTCAAATCCACTTATATTGTAAGCATGTTGAACCATCGCATCTAATGGGTTAGAAACTACAATAATTATAGAATTTGGAGATTGTTTTACTACTTCTTCTGTAACACTACCCACAATTTTCATATTAGTAAGTAGAAGATCATCTCTACTCATTCCAGGTTTTCTTGCTATTCCAGCAGTAATAACAACTACATCTGAGTTAGCAGTTTCTTCATATCCATTTGAACCAATTATTTTACTGTCAGTTCCCAAAACAGGGCCTGATTCCAATATATCCAATGCTTTACCTTGTGGCATGTCCTCAACTACATCCACCAATACTACATCAGCATATTTTTTTTCAAAAATTCTTTGTGCTGTTGTTGCCCCTACGTTTCCTGCTCCTATAACTGATACTTTAAATTTCATCATTTACCTCCAATTATTTTTTTATTTACCCCAAGGAGTAATCGCTTTTTTTAATGATTCATATCCCTGTATGAATCCAGGTCGATCTCCACTATAAACTTCATCAAATTTTTCTAATGCACTATCTAGCCATGAATGTAGTTCCTTATTATCAGGATTAGCATCAATATATGCATCTCTAATAAGCACAAAATGTATTCTGGGATCATATGGTTGTTTAGTTCCTCCCACCCATTCATCACCATCTAATAATCTTAATAACATTGCATCTGCTGAACCTAGTGTTTGCTCATGAATAGGAGGTCCTGACATTCTATGCATAACTGAAGTCATATCTCTACCATTACCTGTGGTATAACCCATATCTGACCAAATATTCCTCATATCAACATCTTGCCCTAAATGTTTTGCAACTTTCCCCCCAAATGCTCTTAGGGGATCTGAAATATCAGCTAGCAGATCAGTTAATCTGTCTCCGTCTAAATCTGTAGAAAGGACTATAGTTTCTTGTTGTTCGATAATATCCCATACTAGAAGACCATAATTTGTATCAGATATATGTTGCTCTATTCTTCCTGACCAATTTTCCATTCCATCTTTGAAATCTGGAGGTAAAATTTTTATTATTTTATCGATTCTTTCTTTATGTTCCTCATAGGGATCTACTGCATATTTTCTTCCAACTTCAAATTTGGTTCCTTTTAAAAGCCAAGAATGAAGTCCAGCATTAATTCCATCCTCCATTGCTTGAGTAGGTTTAGTTGCGACTCTACCAATTGAGCCAGAATCGTTAACTAATTTTAAGAATAATCTGTTAGCATATGCCATTTGAACTGCTGGAGTATTCATTTCAGAATGAACTATTCCTTCATCGTTAACTCCAAATTTCTCTTTATCTTGGGAGTAAGGAAGGCATGGCATTGATCTTACCACAGTTATCGGCCCATATGGTCTGACATTACAATATACACCAGCCTGAGTTCTTAATGGAGCATTCCCAGACTTACCCATAACAACAACTTTCTTGCCTCCTCCATCATTTACATATGCATCACCTGCTGTCGACCACTTGATAGAAGTACAAGGCATATTCCCAAACCAAGCAAGAGCTTCAAGTTTAGTATCATGTCTGTATTGAGACCACATTGGGACACCATAATAAGGTAGTCCAAGGATATCGATAGCAGCGATTGTTCCTAAAAGTGCATATGCATCAGTTAATGAATGAGCTACAGGATTAATTTTTCCATCATGGTTACCACCTTGCCAAACTACAGCGTCTGGATATCCCTCAGGCTTTATATCAGCTTTTTCAAAAATATTTGATAACTCATTAAATAAATTACCATTGGCCTCAGTTTTAGCTATATTCAATAAGTCGATCATTTTTTTCTCCTTATAAAGGTATATTACCGTGTTTTTTTGGGGGATTCTCTGAATATTTTTTGCTAAAAATTTCTAAAGCATTAGCAATTTTTTTTCTTGAGTCTGCTGGATCTATTACATCATCTATATAACCTCTAGAGGCAGCGATATATGGAGTTGAAAATTTTTCTTTATATTCAGAAATCAATTTTTCTCTAGTTGATTCTGGGTCATCAGACTCTGAAATTTCTTTTCTAGATATTACATTTACAGCACCTTCTGGCCCCATTACAGCAATTTCAGCAGTTGGCCAAGCAAGATTTAGATCAGATCTTAATTCTTTAGAATTCATAACTATATAAGCTCCACCGTAAGCTTTTCTCAGAATAACAGAAATTTTAGGGACTGTTGCTTCTGCGTAAGCATAAATTAATTTTGCTCCATGTCTTATTATTCCTTGATGTTCTTGATTTACACCTGGCATAAATCCTGGAACATCTACTAAGGTAATTATAGGAATATTATACGCATCACAAAATCTGACAAATCTTGCAGCTTTATCAGAAGCATTTATATCTAGCATTCCTGCCATATGCGCAGGCTGATTGGCTACAATCCCAACACTGGAGCCTCTAATTCTTCCAAACCCAATAACAATATTTTGAGCATAGTTAGATTGTATTTCTAAGAAATCTTTATCATCGATTATGTTATCTATAACATCAATAACATTATATGGTTGAGTAGATTTTTCAGGGATTATTGTTCTTAACATTTCACCATTTGGATCACTAGAATTACTTTCAATTTTTTTTGCATTTTCAAGATTATTTTGAGGTAAAAAACTTAAAAGCTTTTTAACTGCATTTATACATTTAGCTTCGTTATCATATACGAAATGAGCTACACCAGATTTAGTCGCATGAGGCACTGATCCTCCTAAGTCTTCATGACTTATTTCTTCGCCAGTTACAGACTTTACAACATCAGGTCCAGTTATATACATTTGACCTATATCTTTTACCATAAAAATAAAATCAGTAATAGCAGGAGAGTAGACTGCTCCACCAGCTGAAGGCCCTACGATTACCGTTATTTGCGGTACAACACCTGAATACATTGTATTTCTAACAAATACCTCTCCATATCCTGCTAAAGAATCAACACCTTCTTGAATCCTTGCTCCCCCAGAGTCATTAAAACCAATGATAGGAGCACCATTTTTTGAAGCCATATCCATGATTTTTGCAATCTTTTTCCCTGCAACCAAAGATAATGAACCTCCCAAAACAGTAAAATCCTGAGCATAAGCAAAAGTTTGTCTGCCGTTTACAAAGCCATATGCTGTAACAACTGAATCTCCATCATAAACACTTTTATCTAATCCTAAATCTTTAGACTGATGCTGAACAAAAATATCAACCTCTTCAAAATCAGAATTGTCAAAAAATAGTGCTAATCTTTCCCGAGCCGTTAGTTTGCCTTTTTTCTTTTGAGATTCTATTCTTCTATCTCCACCACCTTTTTGAGCATTTTCTCTTTTAGAATTGAGTTGCTCAATAAGATTTTTATTTTCATTATTATCAGGCAATTAGTTAACCTTATTATTAATTCATAAATATTATTTTCAGACTTAATAATAAATATGAAATATAATAATTCATAGAACTAAATGCCCAATAAAACAGACTTCTTATGAATAAATTATCCGTAAATACTAAAAGTTTATTAATTATGGGAATAATAAATGCAACTCCTGATTCTTTTTCAGGTGACGGTATATTCAAAAATAAAAAATTCTCTTTAGAAAGAGAATTAGAAAACATGCTTAAACAATCTGTGGATATTATTGATGTAGGAGGTGAATCAACTAGACCTGCTTCAGTTTATGAAAATGTTAAAGAAGTGACTGAAAATGAAGAACTCGATAGAGTTTTACCAATCATTGAATTTATAAAGGAAAATTTTCCTCTTTATATATCTATTGATACAAAAAAACCTTTAGTTGCAAAAGAAGCTATAAAATTAGGCGTTTCTGTAGTAAATGATATTTCTATGCTTGAAGATGAATCGATCTTAGAATCAATCGGTGAAAATAATATATTTTATGTACTAAATCACTTTAGAAAGAATAAAAAACATAAAAATATTATTCCTGAAATTATTGATGACTTATCAAGCAAGATTGATCTTATACTAGAAAAAGGTATCAAAAGAGAATATATAATCTTAGATCCTGGAATTGGATTTGGTAAAAAATTTGATCAATCAAAAGATGCTTTATCAAATGTAGATATTATTAAGAGATCTTTTAATTTGCCAATAATGATTGGCCCATCGAGGAAATCTTTTATCGGATATTATACTGACAAAGAAGTTGATGATAGAATTTTTGGAACTGCTGCTTCAGTTGCATATGGAATCATAAATGGAGCAAATATAATAAGAGTACATGATTACTCTGAAATGAATGATGTAAGAAAAATGATAAATATTTTGGAAGAATCAAGATTTTCATCATGAAATCAAACACTGCTTACTTATCAATAGGTTCTAATCTTGGTAATAGATCTGAAAATATTAAGAAGTGCTTAAGTCATATTTCAGCTATTTCTATCATAAAAGCCACCTCATCAATTATTGAAACAGAACCATTCAAAGTATCTATAAAACAAGATAACTTTCTAAATCTTGTTGTTAAGATTGAATTCCTTAAAGACCATTTTGAGCTCTTGAATGATATAAATTTAATTGAAAGTAAATTAGGTCGAATTCGTTCTTCTGTTAGAAATGAACCTAGAATTATAGATATAGATATTATTTTTTTTAATGATTTGATTTTTTCTAATGATAATTTAGAGATTCCTCATCCTAGATTTAAGGAAAGGCTTTTTGTTCTTCAACCATTAAGTGAAATCTCTCCAAACTTTATAGATCCAATAACTAAAAAAACAATAAAATTCTTATTAGATGAAGCTAAGAATACTAGCAATTAGATAAATAATTATTGATATAAAAAAGGAAGGATTTACTCTAAATTCTTTTATAGAATTTCTACTGACCCAAGTCAGATATAAAAGTAAAAATGTAAGTAATACTTTCGTAAGCAAAAGAGTCATTTGAGTATTTGAATAATTTCCATAAGTCAGTCTATCAAAAGCAATAATCACTCCTGATAGGAAAAGTAAAATACTTGAAACAAGAAGAATAGAGTTATAGTCAGAAATAAAGTCTAATGCATTAATATTTTTGTCTCTATATTTTATAGACTTGATCAGATACAAAAGTGAGCCACCAAGCCAAATTCCCGCAGATACACTATGAATCCAAGCAAAAAATATGTAAGTAATATCATTCAAATTTTTACTCTATTTCAGATATTTTGTTTGATACAATTTGCTCGTCAATAATACCTATCCATCTATTTATTTCATCCCCATTCTTATCAAATAGAATAGTAGTTGGGAAAACATTTATTTGTAGTAAATCTATTATTGCATCAGATTCATCAGCTACAGATTTATAAGAAATATTTTTTTTCTCAAGCATATTTTTACCATCTTCTTTGTTATCAAGTCCCAATACTTGTACTCCTATGACTCCAACAGAATCATATTTTTTATTTATATCATCAAGAATATCTAATTCGTAAATACATGGAGGACAAGAAGGAAACCAGAAATTTATTAATATATTTTTTCCTGAATAATTTTCAATATTAAAATTATTATTGTCAATTGTCGTTTTAGGAAAAACTATTTGACCAATATTAGCTTTTTCAGATTGATTATCGCAACCAATTACTATCACAAATACAATAGAAAGTAATAGAAAAATATTTTTTTTAAAAAGATTTAATTTGATCATTAATAGCTTCTAATAATTTGTCTGAACTCACTCGAATTTGCTCCATAGTATCACGATTTCTTATAGTTACTGAATCATCCTCTTCAACACTTTCAAAATCTATAGTTACACATAGTGGAGTACCTACTTCATCTTGTCTACGATACCTTCTACCAATTGATTGAGTATCGTCATACTGAGTTGTATATAAAGTATTCAATCTATCAAAAATATTTTTACTGTATTCAGAAAGTTTTTCATTCCTTGATAATGGAAGTACAGCTATTTTTATAGGTGCAATCTCAGGATGTAATTTTAATAATGTTCTTGTTTCTTTATCTGTTTCCTCTTCGCAATATGCATCGCATAAGAATGCCAGAACGCTTCTGTCTGCTCCCATCGCAGGTTCTATCACATAGGGTGTAAACCTTTTATTATTTTCCTGATCAAAATAAGATAAATCTTTACCAGATAGTTCTGAGTGAGCCTTAAGATCATAGTCTGTTCTATTTGAAATAGTTTCTAATTCACCCCAGCTCCAAGGAAATAAATAATCTATATCTGAACTAGCTTTAGAATAATGTGGCAATTCTTCACTTTCGTGTTTCCTAATCATTAAGTTTTCTTCTCTAATTCCATATTTTTTAAACCAATCTAATGAGAACTGAATCCAGTAGTCATGCCATTTTTCATCGTCATCAGGGCTGCAGAAAAATTCCATTTCCATTTGCTCGAATTCTCTAGTTCTAAATGTAAAGTTACCAGGGGTAATTTCATTTCTGAAAGACTTTCCTTGTTGAGCAATACCAAAGGGAATTTTTTTTCTTGAAGAATTTAAAACATTTAGAAAATTAACAAACATAGCCTGAGCAGTTTCAGGTCTAAGATAAATTGTAGAAGAAGAATCTTCAACTGGTCCAATAAATGTCTTGAACATGAGATTGAAGTTTTTAGGTTCAGATAATATACCTCCATCTGGGGAAGGATTATCTTTATTTTCTGACTCTGCTAATGGAATTATTGAAATAATTTTATCTTTTACTAATTTTTCTGCTTCTAATTTATCAGAAGCTTCAACGGCTATAATCTTATTTTCTTTTTTTGCTTCTATTTCTAATATAAAAATATGGTCTTCTCTATATCTTTTACCCGTGTTAGAACATTCAACGAGTGGATCAGAGAATGATTCTAGATGACCTGAAGCTTTCCAAACATTTGGATGCATTAATATTGATGCATCAATACCAAAAATATCATCTCTTTCGCTTACAAAAGATTTCCACCAAAGATTCTTAACGTTTCTCTTAATCTCTACTCCAATTGGTCCATAGTCCCAAACAGAAGATAATCCTCCATATATTTCACTAGAAGGAAAAATAATTCCTCTTCTTTTAGCCAAAGAAACAAGTTTTTCTAATTCTTCAAGCTTGTAACTATTTTTACTCAATGATAACTCCTAGTATATATTCTATTAAGATTATCTTAGATTTATAATTTTTTTTATTAGTTTTTTTAACGCATTTAGTAAAACCTATTGAAATAAAGCAAACTTATTTGATATTAAGTACTACTCTGCATATACTTCTAATAAATAAAATTCATATCGAGGCAAGTAATGAGTTCTCAAGATCTATCTGGAAAAATTGCAATGATTACAGGTGCAGGAAGTGGCATTGGTGCTGGGATTGCAAATGTGTTATTTGAAAGAGGTGCAACACTCGCTCTTTGTGATTTATTTGGAGATTCTGTTTCAAAAACAGCTGAATCTTTATCTGATGACATTCTTCATGATTCTGTTGATGTAACAATCCCCGAAGATATTGAAAGTTTTAGAGATAAAATTTTAGATAAGCATGGAACTATAGATATTTTAGTGTCTAATGCAGGAGTTATAGGAGGAAAAGGATTTTCTAAAAGGAAAAATTATTCTAAAGATGATTGGGATAGTACTTACGATGTTAATGTAATCGGTATGGTCAATAGTGCAGATGCAGTTGTAGATCATATGAAAATTCAAGAATATGGAAAAATTATTAATATTGCTTCTCATGGAGGTAGAAAACCCAGAGGATTAGGAGATATTCATAGAGGTAACGTTCAAACTCCATATTTAGTATCAAAAGCTGCTGTTATTCAATATACGCATTTATTAGCCATTGAATTAGGTTCATATAATATAAATGTAAATGCAGTTTGCCCAGGTGTGATTTGGACACCAATTTGGGAAGCAATAGCAATTAACCATATAGAGCAAAATCCAAACTTAAAAAATAAAACCCCTAAAGAAGTTTTTGATGAGTTTGCAGTTAAAGCTAGAACTCCGTTAGGTAGAGAGCAAACTCCTGAAGATATAGGTAAAACTGTTGCATTTTTTGCTTCTGAAGAATCTTCTGAGATAACAGGGCAAGCTCTGAATGTAAATGGTGGAGCTACATTAAACTAAAAGAGGAATTTATTTGAATAAATATTATGACTATATAATTATTGGAGCAGGTTCATCTGGTGCAGTTTTAGCTTCAAGATTATCTGAAAATCCTAATAATAAAATCTTACTTATTGAAGCAGGGAATACATTTGAGAGAATTGATCAAATTCCAGGAGTTTTGCTCAACGGTATGTCAACTGGAGCTGATTGGACAGGTAATTTAGCTATAGGTACTGAATTTGATTGGCAATATAAAGCTGTTTCTAATCCAGAATTTAAAGATATGGGAGTACCAAGAGGAAGAGTAGCTGGAGGAACTAGTTCTATAAATGGTCAAGTTTTCTTGAGAGCAATACCTGAAGATTTTGAGAACTGGAAGAATGGAGGTTTAGAAGATTGGTCTTATGAGCAATGCCTAAAATACTTTATCAAACAAGAAAATGATCTAGATTTTCAAAATGAATATCATGGAAATAATGGGCCAATTCCAGTCAAAAGGCATAGTTTAGACTCATTATTAGTCGATCAAATGAGCTTCTATAATACTGTAAAGGAAATGGGATACAAAGCAACTGAAGATCATAATTTACCATACTCTGAAGGAGTTGGCCCAATGCCATTAAATAATTCAAATGGCATTAGGTGGAGTACAGGTATTTGTTATTTACTACCAGCTCTTGAAAGAGAAAATTTAGATGTTTTATCTAATAAAATATGTAAAAAAATATTGATTGAAAATGGTAAACAAATTGGATTACAACTTTATGATGATGAGGTTTTTGAAGGTAATGAAATAATTATTTCAACTGGTGCTGTTGAAAGTCCAAAGCTATTAATGCTTTCAGGTATAGGTAATAAATCAGAATTTGAAAATTATAATATAAAGCATTTACATCAGCTGAAGGGAGTTGGACAGAATTTGAGAGATCACCCAGCTGTTGAATTAAGGTGGAATGCTGATGATTTATTAAATAATGATCTTAGTGATGTTGGTGCTCAGAAAGTGGGATTAAGATATACATCTTCAAAATCTAAAGATAGGCTTGATATGGTGTCAGTTATGAGATTCCAACCTAAAGAAATGAATCCAGACAGTTTACATTTTGAAAAAACTGATTTTGGTAATACCAGAGTAGCAATTACTACAGGCATTTTTTTAGCTAAAAGTTCAGGAAATTTATCCTTAAATAAGCAAGATCACAACAAATATCCAAAAATAAATTATAACTACTTAAGTAATGAATATGATATGGAAAGGCTTATTGAAGGTGTTAAGCTCAATTTTGAAATTGCAAGAAATAGTAACTTTGATTCTTTTAGAAAAGAATTAATTGCTCCATTACCTGAGGCATTTGAAAACGATAAGTTATTAAGAAAATGGATTTTATCTAAAGTTCATACTATGCATCATATTTCAGGTACTTGTAAAATGGGAAGTATTAACGATGAATTTTCTGTTGTTGATAAATATGCAAAGGTAATCGGAATTGAAGGATTGAGAATAGCTGATTGTTCAATAATGCCAGATTGTGTAAGAGCAAATACTAATGCCACAGCTATTATGATTGGTGAAAAAATTTCTGATCATATAAAAAATGGAGATTAATATGAAAAAATTATCTGCAATTCAAGTTAGAAATAAAGCCAGAAATGGAGAGAACTTTACTACTTCAGGTTTAGCTGAAGGTTTTGTACAAACAAATGTAGTAATAATTCCAAAAGAAGATGCTTTTGATTTTATGCTTTATTGTCAAAGAAATCCTAAACCCTGTCCGATAATAGAAGTTTTGGATCCAGGAAATTATGAATCTTCATTTGCACTTCAATCAGATATTAGAAAAGATATCCCAGAGTATAAATTATTTAATCATGGAAAGTATTCAAAAACATTAACTGATATAACAAAAATTTGGAGAGATGACTTCGTTACTTTTTTGCTTGGTTGTTCTTTTACATTTGAAAATGAGTTGATAAAGAATGGGCTTGAGCTTCCATATTTTAAACAAGGAAAAAATGTACCTATGTTTATTACTTCTATAGATACAGAAAAATCTGGAAAATTTTCAGGTAAAATGGTTGTTACTCAAAGATGGATTCCAAGGGATAAACTTGTTAGATCTATACAGATAACTAGCAGATTCCCTAATCAACATGGAACACCAATTCAGATAGGTAACTCTTCAGAAATAGGTATAAATGATCCGACTAAACCAGATTTTGGAGATCCTTGGATACCTCAAAATGATGAATTGATTCCAGTTTATTGGGCTTGCGGAGTAACTCCTCAAATAGCAATAAAAGAAGCAAAATTAGAAATAATGATAACTCACTCTCCTGGCAAAATGTTCTTGACAGACCTCAAAGATGAAGATATGGCTGTAATCTAATGAGCTATTCTGAAATTGAAAAAATAATTCTTCATGATGATACGAGAGGAATGTCAGATTTATATCAAAAAATTGGAAAAGGATTTATTGAAAGATCAACTAAATTAATTCTAGAAAAAAAGGGAGTTATTATTATAACTACAGGTTTCTATATACTTTCAGCAAATGCACCTGAAACTGATGGTCCCCCTGGGGCTGTTGCTCTTGGGAAATCATTAGAGAAATTAGGCTATGATGTATTTTATGTAACAGATAAATATTCTTATAATATTCTTTCAGGATTGTTGGGGGAGGGGAATATAATTGAATTTCCTATAACATCTCATATTGAATCCAGTACTTTTGCAAATAAATTAATTCGAGACTATGATCCTAAGTCATTGATTTCAATTGAAAGAGCAGGATTATCCAATGATGGTAAGTATAGGAATTTTAAAGGAGAAGATTTCTCTAAATATAATGCCAAAATAGATTATTTATTTGAGCAACATCCTAGAACTGTTGGAATCCTAGACGGTGGAAATGAGATAGGAAGTGGAAATTATATTGAGGAAATAATAAAACTAGGAAATATAATTGACTATCCTTCAATTATTACTGCTACAGAAAGTATAATTTCTAGCACTTCAAATTGGGGAGCATTTGGTTTGATTGCAGGTCTATCAATTCATGAGAATATAAATTTATTACCAAGCGTGGATGAAGGTAAAAGGCTTATAGAGAAAACATATAATTTGGGAGCCGTAGAGGGCTTAACAGGAGAATCTAAGCCTTATGTAGATGGAAGATCTCTTGAAGAAGATATGATATGTTTGAAAAAGCTTAATTCTCTGTTTTAGAATTATTTTTTTCTAAAGTTTCCTTAACAAAGAATCTCAAAAAAATGATTCCTGTTATAGCAATAATGCCACTAGAAAAACTAGCTGTTGCTAATGAGTAAGAATTTGCTATTATTCCCATAACTGTTGGACCTGCAGCACCTCCACCATCTGAAATAAGTCTCCATATACCTAAAAATCCTCCTCTATTATTGGGTGGTGATAAGTCTGATCCGATTGTTAATACTAATCCACTTGAAATACCATTACCAATTCCTGACATTATTGCAGATAATATAAGTGTAGAGTATGAGGTAAGAAACATTAATGGGTTGTCAACTGTACCTATTAGTACTAAAGAAAAGCCTAGAATTATAAATGCTGGTATTCCAGTATATCTCCTTCCAAATTTGTCCATTATAAAACCTGCGATTGGGAACATCAAAGAGTCAACAGCAAAACTTAATGTTGTTATGTATCCAATTTCATCTTTACGTAAACCTATATTATCCCCCCATAAGGGTATCACTATTTCTCTACTTGCTCTCAAAAATTGTAAAGCCACAGCAGCCATTCCTGCGGTGAGATAAGCGTTTCTATTATCAATGAAAGTATTTCTTAAATCTATCAGATAGCCTTCATTTGACTTTTTATCATTAAATTCTAAATTTCTTGATGTAGTTGTGATTAGTATTAGAGTTAATCCTGCAATAAATGCCTGAAAGAAAAAGGGTGCTCTTATAGAGACAAATTGTGCTAATATTCCTCCGATCAATGGTCCAATTATTGTAGCTATTCTGCCTAATCCTCCAAATAAAGATAAAGCTTTACCTCTATTTTCATTAGGAATAACTGAAGCTATATAAGCATGTCTTGAAATTGACCAAAGGGCGAAACTTGCGCCTGCCAATAATCTAGAAAAAAGGAGTAAAGAAAAATTTCCACTTAATCCTGCAAAAATAGCACTTATTCCAAATAATACTACTCCAGCAACCATTGTTCTATTAAGACCAAATCTTCCTACTAATAAACCTGCTGGAACATCAAATCCCATTGTCCCAAAATGTCTAGCAGCAATAAGAAATCCTATCAATAAATCTCCAGATTGAAAAGTATCTCTTGCAAATATAGGAAGAACAGGAATAAGTAATCCCTGGCCCATAGAAAGTAAAAAACTTGGAGCATAAACACTCCAAATTATAGATTTAATTGAAAAATTATCTTTCTTCAAAATACTAAGGGTTTTTAGTATAACCCCAAGCGTCTACGATTCTATCAGAATGCTTGATATTATTATGAGTTGCAAATTCTATTGTATTACCATCTATATCTTGGATATATATTGCCCTTTGACCATCATGTCTTATTTGGGGACCATTTGTAATTTGATATTCAGATTTTTTTAGTATTTCTACGGTTTCATCAAAATTTTCTACTTCAAATGCAACATGGAAAGGTACTAATTTGTTTCCGGGACCATCAGGTGGTTCAATAAGATGTACCATTGTTCCATCAGATATCTTTGACCAAATGACATGTTTTTCATCAACCATCGATGGGATGATAGTCAATCCAAGAAAGTCTCTATATAAACTAAAAGATTTCTTTCTATTATTAATTGGGATTGCAACATGATTAATTTTTTTTATTTTTATCTTTCGCGAATCTTTCATTTTATCCCTCAAAAAAATTAACTTACTTCAACTATTATCTCAATTTCTACAGCCATATTATTTGGTAGAGAACCCATTCCAACAGCAGACCTAGCATGTCTTCCTTTATCTCCAAAAACTTCTACAAAAAAATCTGAGCAACCATTAATTACTTTAGGGTGATCCGTAAAATCAGAAGTTGAATTAACCATCCCAAAAACTTTAACTATTTTTTTTACTTTATCTAAAGAACCTAAGTAAGATTTCATAGCAGAGACTAAATTAATAGCTGTATTTCTTGCAAGTTCATAAGCTTCTTCTGCTGTAATATCTGATCCTACTTTCCCTGAGATGAAATCACCGGATTCATTTCTTGGCCCTTGCCCAGATAAATAAATTAGATTACCAGTTTGTTGAACAGGAATATAATTAGCTACAGGACTAGGTGGTGTTTTTAATTCTATTCCTAATTCTTTAAGTTTTTCTTCTATTGTCATAATTATTCTCCTTATATTATTTTGGTTCAGTCATACTAAGTGGTTCTAAAATTTCATCAATCTCTTCGGAGTTTAATTCTGTTTCCTCTAGTGTGACTTCCTTTATAGTTTTTCCTGTTTCAGATGCTATATGAGCAATATTTGCAGCTTTATCATATCCTAATCTAGGAGCTAATGCAGTACAAATTGCTAACCCTTGGTTTACCATATTAGGACCTTTTTCAGTTGCTACAAGTCCTTCTATGCATTGTTTAGAGAAATTTTTACTTCCGTTAGAAAGGATTTCAATAGATTCAAGAAGATTGTGCGCAGCGATTGGCATCATAACATTTAGTTCAAAATTCCCACTTTGACCAGCTATACTTACAGTTTGATCATTTCCCATTACTTGAGCGCATATCATTGTTACAGATTCTGCTATAACAGGATTAACTTTTCCTGGCATAATTGAAGATCCAGGTTGAACCTCAGGTAGATTAATTTCACCAATTCCAGCTCTAGGACCTGATCCTAACCATCTGATATCATTTGAGATTTTCATTAAGCTTACAGCAAAGCTTCTCACGCAACCAGAAGCATACACAATGCCGTCTATTGTAGATTGAGATTGAAAATGATTTTCTGTCTCACTGAATTTTATATTTGTTTTTTTACTTATTTTGGCTATTACTGAGCCACAAAACTCAGGATTCATTCCTATACCTGTTCCTACAGCTGTTCCTCCTAAAGCTAGTACAGACAATTCACTTAATGCGGACTCGACTTTCTTAATTGAATTATTTAGTTGACCATAATAACCCTTAAATTCCTGGCCCAATCTAATTGGAGTTGCATCTTGTAAATGAGTTCTACCTGTTTTAACTATATCCCAAAATTCTTTGGATTTTTTTTCTAGAGATTTTCTTAATATTTCCATCGAAGGTATTAGATTATCTTTTATAGAAATTGCAGCAGCAATATGAATAGCAGTAGGAATAACATCATTAGATGATTGCCCTTTATTTACATGATCATTTGGATGAACAGGTTCTCTAGAGCCAATTTTTCCTCCAAGTTTATTAATAGCTAGATTAGAAATGACTTCATTTACATTCATATTTGTGGATGTTCCTGAGCCAGTTTGGAAAATGTCTACGATAAAGCTTTCATCATGTAAACCATCAATTACTTCTTGGGCAGATTTAATAATTGAATCTGCGATATTTTGGTCTAATAGATTAAGTTCTAAATTAGTTTCAGCAGCTGATTGTTTAATCAAGCCTAAGGCTTTAATAAAAGACCTTCCAAATTTCAAATCTGAAATAGGAAAATTTAACTGTGCTCTCCTAGTATTAGCTCCATATAAAGCATTAGATGGAACTTCTAGCTCTCCCATGGAATCTTTTTCTAATCTCATATTCATAAAACTTCTCCATTTTTAGTGACGTTTGTCATATTCTTCAAATGTTTTTGCAGCAGCTGCTAGTGAATTAACCGCAGTTGGGTATCCTCCATAAAAAAGCATTTGAGTTATTAATTCTACAATTTCTTCTTTACTCCAACCATAGTTTAAGGCCCCTGTAATATGACCAGGTAATTGATTAGGTTTGTCTAAAACTATTAATGCTGCAATTGTACAAAGTGATCGAATTTTTGCATCTAATTTAGGACGTTGGTATATATGCCCAAAAAGGGTCGCGTTTATTAGATCAAAAGCTTCTTCCGTACTTTTAGCTACTTCAGGAGTTCCTGGATCACCATCATAGTACCATTCTCTCCATTCTTTAGCTTTTTCTAATAATTCATCATAACTTTTCATTTTTTTTGCCTCCATGTAATTTAGTTTTATATGGCTTATATATTCCTATAATAAGCGCTAATAAAGTTATTAATGTAGATAACCAAAATATAGCATTAATTCCAAATGAATTTACTATTAAACCTGATAAAGCTGGGCCTAAAAACATTCCTATAGCATAGTAAGCTTGATATGCACCCATTGCCAAGCCTCTTGAAGTTTCTTCAAAGCTTATAAGGATTAGAGTTATAGTAACAGTATAAAGAATACCTCTTCCAAAACCTGAAATAAATTGTAAAGTTGCAATCAAGGATAAATTTTCAACGTAAGAAGTAAATATTAAGCTGATGATCATGCATATAGAACCTAAAATAATAGTTTTTCTAGTTCCAATTTTATTGATAAACCAAGCTGATAAACTCATCCCACATATTCCAGCAAGTTGAGATAATGTAGTTATATCACCTATATTTGTTTTCGTTCCTCCCAGATTCTCAATTATGATTGGCAAAAATCCAAAATTTACGCCAAATGTAACAAAATGAAAGCCAATTGCTATTATTGAAATTCTTATAAGGATAGTACTTCCTAATATTTCATAAAAATTATAATTCTTCTTATCATTTTTTTTCTTATTTTCTTTAGATGCAAAAAATACTATCATTCCTAAAATACTTACAAATAGTGAAGCAATAAAAGGAGTAGTATCTCCAAAATAATCTGCGAGTCTTCCGCTAATCAAAGTTGAAATAGTTATTGCTATTCCGTTAATACCCATCATAAATGAACTTGCGTAATGCATTAGATTATTTTGAAATTGAGAAGCAAATAATAAACTTATAGCTACCCACCCTGCACCTGCTACTCCAGTTACTGATCTTGCTAGAAATAATTGAATAGGATCTGATGCTAGTGTTAATCCTAATGAACCTAAAGCTGAGCATAGCATTGTAATAATTGCAAAAGGTTTAGTTCCCCATTTATCTACTGCTATTCCCAATGGAATTCTTAGTATCATTTGTCCAATAGCGTATGCTGCAACTATATAACCAATCATTGTTGCTGAAGCGCCAAGATCCTTTGAGTAATTCGGAAGTATGGGAACATATAAATAAAGAGATACCCAAAAGAAGAAAGTTCCAATAACAACATAGATTATTGAAGGGTTCCTTAAGATTTCTTTAATTAACTGAGACAAGATATGATATATTTTTTGTTATAAATCAAAATTACTTATTATTTGTGGTTAACTCCACATCAAAAAGGGGACTTATATGAAGTTTTGTTATGCCAATAGAAGAATGACATTGTATCCAAATTCCGTAGATCCTTGGGATTTAGATCCAATCGATTATACTAATCAATTTCTATCTAAAGTAAAGGAAATGGGTTTTGATGCCCTTGAAATTTCTACTGAAACTTTAGATAGAACTGGTGGTAGTGAAGAAAAAATATCTGAATTCAAAAAAAGAATTAATGGATTTGGTCTTGATATAGGTTCAATTAGAAGTGGCGGCACTCTTACTGAAGCAAAAAATGCTCCTGAAAATATAAGAAAAATGAAAAAATCAATAGAATATGCTAAATGGGCAGGAGCAGAAGTTGTTAATGGTGCAATCAGTGCACCAGTTAGATATCCTGGTAATCCTGAAGGAAGTCTTCCAGCATCAGGTAGTGGTTGGTCAAAATCACAAGACTCTTCAAAGGATGCTAATTTATGGGTGTATGAACATCTAGCTAAAGTCTATCAAGATGCTTGTGATAAAGCTTCAGATGGAAACTTAAATATTTCTGTTGAAATACATCAAAATTCACCAGTTGATAATTCTTGGTCAGCAGTTTATTTGTATGATTTAGTCTCAAGGAAAAATTTTGGAATAAATCCTGACTTAGGTAATGTTCTATGGAATTATGATCAACCTGAAGAAACCTTTGAAAATTGTATAGATAATGTTGCTTCAATCTCAAATTATTGGCATTGTAAAAATTTACAAACTGTATACCATCCAGAGAATGAGAGATCTGTTTTTATAAGAGTTCCTTTACCAGATGGTGAAATTGATTATAGATATGCTATGACATCATTAACTAATGCAGGATATGAAGGTTATATGGCTATAGAAGGAACTCAAAATGGTGATCAGTTCTACAAGGATTATCAAAGCATAAGTTATGCTAAAAACGTTATCAAATCATTGGATATTTAGATTATTGGGCCCCTTACCAAATTTTGATAGCCAAACTAAAATAATAGAAAAAATAAATAAAATAGAAATACCCAAAAAAGCATTTCTATAAGAACCTGTTTGGTCGTGAACTAATCCAGCAATTAATGGAGAAACTGCCATCGGTACAGAAGTGAGAAATTGATTAATTCCCATTAATGATCCTAGGTTTTTCATACCAAACTGTTCAACAATTATTAATGGTATTAATGCACCGAATGCTCCAAATCCAAGTCCATAAATAAAACATCCAATCCATAGTAGTGTTTCGTTAGAATCTATGCATAAAACCATTATTCCAATAGTTTGAAAAAACATACTCAAAATAAGAGTTTTTCTTGCTGAAAAAACTTCACTAGCCCTTCCAAAAATAATTTTTCCAATTACGCCCATTACAGCAATCATCATTAAGCAACTTGTTGCAAAATTTGTTCTCATTCCCTCGTCTTCTAAAAATTGAGTTAATTGAGTTAATATTCCTTGATACGTCAATACTCCAAGCATAAGAGAAATATTTATTGTCCAAAATCTGAATGAATAAAGCGCTTCTCTAATTTCAAAACCTAACTTGGATTGTTCTTTTACGTAAGAAATAGAATCTAAGTCTCTACTAGATCTTATAGATTCAGATTCTACTAGATCTAAAGATTCAGATACTATAAAGTATGAAAAAATTCCAAGAAATAACATTATTATCCCAAAAACAATAAAAGCTAATTCCCAGTTTGAAAAAGCAATTATTGAAGCAGCTAGGGCCGGCATAGTGAATCCTCCAAAATTATTTCCTGATGTAACTGCTCCCATTACTCTTCCTCTAGTTTTGGGAAACCAAAGAGACACCATCTTACCTGAAGTAATATGAGTAGCTCCTGGAAATCCAGCATAAATAAGCCCACTATAAAAATACCATTGCCATAAATGAGTTATTGTAGGCCTTAATAGGAAACCAAAACTTATAAGTATCAATGAAATAAATAACACTGTTTTTATTCCATATTTATCAGCCATTTTGCCTAAAATAGGACCAGTTATACCTGATACAAAAGCTAAAGATAATGCTCCGTTTAATTGAGTTTTAGTCCAACCAAATTCATTTTGAAGAGGAGTGGCAAATTGTCCAAATGCGTATTGAGCCATTCCAATAGATAAACCCGTTGAAAGAAAGGCAATTATAGCAATTGGATAGCCTCTGTAGGGTAATTTCATATTGAAGCCTTAGGAAATACTTATATTAAAAAACAAATTTGTTTCATCTTATAGCTTCACTAAAGTAAATCAAACATCTAATATGAATGAAAACCAATTTTATTATTTAAGGGAAGCTTATGACTACAACTAAAATTATCTATGAGCCTGTTCAGAACTGGGCAAAATTACCCATGGGAATATCTTTTTATGGAGATTGTGGTGGTGTTGCAGTAGACTCAAAAGATAATGTATATGTATTCAATAGAGGAACTGATCCAATATGTGTTTTTGACCAAAATGGAAATTTTTTGAGGTCTTTTGGTCATGGAGACTTTGATCGACCACATGGTATAGAAATTGATTCTGAAGATAATATTTACTTAGTTGATGATGGCCCTGGAAATTTTGTTCAAAAGAGAAAAAATAATGGTGATATTATTTTTACAGTAGGTGAAAGAGGTACAGAAGCACCTTGGCAAGGAGGAGAAATGTTTAATAGACCTACTGATATTGCTATTCATCCTTCGACAGGGGAATTATTTGTTTCGGATGGCTATGGTAACTCTAGAATTCATAAACTTACACCTGACGGAAAACATATACTGAGTTGGGGAGTTCCAGGAACTGGAGATGGACAATTTTCTCTTCCTCATAATATTTCCATGATAGGTGATGATAAAGTAATTGTTGCTGATAGAGAAAATTTTAGGTTACAAATATTTGACTTAAATGGAAATTATCTCGATCAATGGCACCTTCATCATCCAATGTCAGTCACTGAAGGAAAAAATGGAGATAAAAATCTCTACATAGGTGAAATGGGACCACCAGATGTTCAAAAGGGAGTTCCTGGATTAGGGAATAGAATAGTAGTTCTTAGTCCTGAAGGTGAAAAGATCAGTGATTTTGGAGATGGATTACCTGGACAAAATATAGATCAGTTTGTTGCGCCTCATGGCGTTACTACAGATTCTAAAGGAGATGTTTATGTTGGAGAAGTAGCATGGACCTGGTGGGGATCTAAACAAGATCCAAAGCCATTAGGAGAGTTGAACTCTTTAAGAAAATGGACAAGGAAATAGAGGAATAAATGATAGATAATAATACAAAATTTTCACCTGTAGCATTTTGGGCAAAACTACCTCATCCAATGAGATTTCATGAAGCTACAAGTGTGGCAACAGATTCAAATGATAATGTTTATGTTTATAATAGAGGCTTATTTCCTCTAATTATTTTTGATAAAGAAGGAAATTATATAAATCATTGGGGTCAGGGTGAATTTGATAGACCTCATGGAATAAGAATTGATGAAAATGATGACCTTTTTTTAATTGATGATATTGGACATATAGTCCAAAAGAGATCTAAGGAAGGTAGAATTATATTCACAATCGGAGAAAGAGGAAAAGCCGCAGAATGGCAAGGTGGAGACTATTTTAATAGACCAACTGACGTTGCAATTGATAGACAAACAGGAAATATATTTGTTTCTGACGGTTATGGGAATTCTAGAATCCATAAGTTTGATAGTTTAGGGAAACATATCTTAAGTTGGGGTAAACCAGGATCAGAAGATGGAGAATTTTCACTTCCTCACAATATAAGTATTTTTGATAAAGATAAGATAGCACTTTGTGATAGAGAAAATTTCAGAGTTCAAATTTTTGATTTTAATGGTAATTATCTTGATCAATGGCATTTTCATAGACCAATTGCTATTTATTCTGATCAGTACTCAAAAGAAGTATATATTGCTGAAGCCGGTGCTCCTGATGTGCAAGCAGGAGTTCCAAATTTAGGATTAAGAGTAGTCATTGTGAATGAAAATGGCGATATGATTTCATCTTTTGGGAAAGGAACATTAGGAGAGGAACCTGATCAATTAATAGCTCCTCATGGAATTGCAGTTGATACTCAAGGCTCAGTTTACATTGCAGAGGTTTCTTTTACTGCTTTTGGTTCAAATCAAGATCCTCAAAGAGAAGTTGTTTCTTTAAAAAAATGGGAAAGAAGTTAGTTATATTCTTAAGATATGGTTATTTTAAGTTTGAATAAGATAAGATAATTCCCTGATTTAATTAGATAACAATTTTATTACTCAAATATACATAACAAGTAACTATTAGAAAGTTATAAAATTATAAGAAAAATAATTTTATGCAATTAATTAACAAAATTAAGAAATCAATAGATTCTAAGACTAAGCCAATTGGTTCACTTGGATTAATTGAAACTATTTCCAAAAAGATTTGCCTAATTCAAAAGACCACTAAACCTATCCTAAACCAGCCTAAAATAATTGTGTTTGCAGGCGATCATGGAATAGCAAATTCTGGTGTAAGTTCCTATCCTCAAGAAGTTACACATCAAATGGTTAGGAATTTTTTGAATGGTGGGGCGGGGATAAATGTTTTTTCTAGGACTCACTCAATTGATTTATTAATTGTAGATTCGGGTGTGAATTATAAATTTGATAAAACTGAAAAATTAATTAATAAAAAAATAGATTTCGGTACAAAAAGTTTTATTAATCAAAAAGCTATGTCTGAAAGACAATTAGAAGACTGCTTCAAACATGGGAAAGATTTAGTGCAAGAAATTTCAAAATTAGGAACAAATATTATTGGATTTGGTGAAATGGGAATTGGTAATACGTCTTCAGCTGCAATGATTATGAGTTATTTACTGGATATATCTTTAGAAAAATGTGTAGGAATTGGAACAGGATTATCAGAGAAACAACTCATAAAGAAAAGAAAATTATTATTGGATGCTAAGAGTTTTCATGGAAATATTAATGATTGCTATAAAGTTTTACAGACATTTGGAGGATTTGAAATTGTTCAAATGACTTCAGCAATGCTTGAATCATATAAACAAAATATGATCATAATGGTTGATGGATTCATATCTTCTTGTGCATTTTTAGCAGCTTCAAAAATCAATTCAAAAATTATAAATAATACATTCTTTTGTCATTTGAGTTCTGAGAAGGGTCATAATTTATTGCTGCAAAAGATTAATGAAAGAGCGATATTAAGTTTAGAAATGAGACTTGGAGAAGGAACAGGTTGTGCTCTTGCATATCCAATAATTCAAAATTCAGTAAATTTTATTAATGAAATGGCTACATTTGAAAATGCTAAAGTGAGCTCTAAATCAAATGATTAAAGAAGAAATAAAGATATTTTTTACTTCATTAATGTTTTATACCAGGATTCCATGTCCTAAATATGTTGATCATTCAGAAGAATACTTAAATAAAGCAACTAGATATTTCCCATTAGTTGGAATTATTGTTGGAGTTATAAGTTTTATTTTCTATTGGATTTCTAATCAAATTTTCAATGTTCAAATTAGTGTAATAATTTCAATTGCTTCAGGAATATTAGTAACAGGGGCATTTCACGAAGATGGTTTTGCAGACACTTTTGATGGATTTGGTGGAGGTTGGACTAAAGAAAAAATTCTTGAAATCATGAAGGATAGTAGAGTAGGAGTATATGGAGTTATCTCAATAGTAATACTTTTATTTCTAAAGATATTTTCCTTAACTTCTTTAGTTTTAATAATTCAATCAAATTTTGACCAAACTAGTGAATTGATAATTTTTATGATTTTTATAACTTATCACTCGATATCTAGGTTAACTGCAATAAATATAGTTTTTACGTCTGATTATTCAAGAGCTGATGAATTAGGAAAGTCCAAACCGGTTGCAAAAAATAATACTTTTACAGAAATATTTATTTCTTATTTATGGGGATTAATACCCTTGTTAGGACTAACTTATTTTTCTGCTTTATATTTATTGGTAGTTTTTCCACTTTTATTCTTATTTATTTATTCTTCAAGATATTTCAAAAAATATATAGGTGGATATACTGGAGATTGTCTTGGGGCCGTAGAACAATTATCTGAATTAACATGCTTATTATTTTTTTTAGCCTTAACAAAATTTTTAACATAGTCTAAAATTTTTGAGAAAGTTGTAGGTTATTTATGGGGAAAAAATTAATTTTTGTTTCAGGAGGCGCAAGAAGTGGTAAAAGCTCTTTTGTTGAAAATTGGGCGATTGAGAATGGTAAGAAAGTCTTATTCATAGCTACAGCAGAAAGATCTGATGAAGAAATGGAAGAAAGAATAGATTCTCATATAAAAAATCGTCCAAGTTCATGGGAAACAATTGAAGCTCCATCAAATATTTCAAAATCACTTGATGATAATTATCAAAAATTTGACACTATAATTCTAGATTGCATTAACTTACTTTCCGCAAATGCAATAATGAAATTTTCAGAACATTCTAACCAAGAAGAGTCTGATAAAGCTGTTTTATTTCAAATAGAAGATGTAATAAATGCATATAATAAGTCTTCTGCAACATGGTTAATAGTCACTAATGAAGTTGGATTAGGTCTTGTACCTCCTTATAAATTAGGTAGACTTTTTAGAGATTCATTAGGTAGAGCAAATCAAAAATTAGCTAAAATTTCAGATGAGGTAATTTTTATGGTTTCTGGAATACCAATGTATATTAAAAAGTAATTTATGGAATTATATGTAATAAGACATACTGAAGTCCACAATCCTGATAATTTATGTTACGGAAATTTTGATATCCCTTTATTGAAAGATTATGAACTAAAATCCGATCTTTTATTCTATAATTTACCAAATAATATAGATCAAATTTTTTCAAGCCCTTCAAAACGATGTACTGATTTACTTGATTATCAAAATGTTGATTTTATAACTAAAAATGAATTAAGAGAGTTGGATTTTGGTGATTGGGAAGGGAAAAAATGGGATGAAATTAATCAAAATGATTTAAATTTTTGGATGGAAGATTATGTTAATAGGCATCCTAAGAATGGTGAGAAAATGATAGATTTATATAATCGTTCAATAAAATTTACATATGATGTATTTTATTTGAATCATAAGAAAATTTTATTTGTTACTCATTCAGGTGTAATTAGAGCATTACTTTCTGAGGCATTGGATATTAATCTTAGAAATATTTTTGATATTCCAATAAAGTTTAATGAAATTTACAAATTTAATTTTAATTCTTCAAATAAGCTAAGCTTACATTTCTCTTCAAAAAAAGACATTGAAACAAACTACACTACAAAAAAAATCATTTGATTACATTTATTGATATTTTCTTAAAACGGTTCAGGATTAGCTGCAATTTTCTCAAGGTCATCTCGAGTATATGATCCCAATGATCTAAACTCATATTCAGTATAGTTTTTTATCCATTGCATAGCAATTTTTGAAGATTTTATATACTTTAATTTTTGGTCTTCAGTTGCATCATCTCCAAGTAGATCAATAATATCTCTAGTTTCATCATTTATAATTTCTTTTACAAGCTTAAATGAGTGTTCTTCTTCAGTATCTTCTGAAAATGATTTATGAATTATTCTTTGAGCTATTTGTCCAGTTGAAATCCTAGCTGTAGCCAAATCTTCCATCAATGCTGGTCTTTTGCCAGGTTTCCCAGCTAATCTATCGATACCTTTTGCTCCTCTACCGTTTAACCAACCTTCTATATATTCAAGAAGTGTTCTAACATTCTGCCTTGTGCCTTCCTTTGTAAGAGTTCCTTTAGGATTATCAATCTTTACTGGATAATTATCAGGATTCTTCATATCTTCTGATGGCTCCCACCCTGATTGTCTTAGCTTCTTAAATGGTTCAGCTGCTGGATCCATATGATATATGTGAGCAACCCAAGCTCTAATAAATCCCTGTTTAGCTTCCCATTCTTTGTCTGCCTTTATAGATTTTGCTGCCTCAATATTTACATCTTCGTCTCTTGAGGGTAGTGCAGTAGCCATTCCTCCAATAGGAACAGCGTCATGTTTTAGACAAATTGCAACTAATCTTCTAAATATATTCGACATGAATTCAGTATTTTGTATTGTTACGTCAAACCTATCAGGCCAAACAAATTCTTTATCATGCATTACATATTCTAGGATGCTTGCTTTTAGATCCCATCTAGCAGCATTTAGCCCTGCAGCATATTCTCCTAACGCAAAAAGCATCTCTTCCATTTGAAATACCGCTGGTAAGGATTCAATTAAGATAATTGCTTTGATATTTATATCATTTATTTCATTAACTGATTTTTTTATTTCGGTGAACAAACTATTATAAAACTTAGCTTCTCTAGCTGACTCAGTTTTAGGAATATAAAAATAAACCCCTTCTCCTTTTTTGTGTTGTTCTCTACCTCCAAAGAATAGAGTAAGAGCTGTACCTAAAATTGTTGCTGAAATGGGTTCACCATCTATCGTCACATCTGGCTCGTCTAAATGCAACCCTCTTTCTCTGTGCATAAAAAATGGAATTTTACCTGGTTCTAATTCATAATGTTTACCTGTTTTTTTATTATCAAAAGTCAAGGTTCCCAGCGTTGCATTCATTCTATTTCTTGTTGCATGAATAGAATCTTCTAATGTATGACCTGCTGCATCTTCATCATCATCTAAATCTCCCTCAGCTCTAACTCCCCCAGGACCAGGGTTAAGTGCATTTATAAGCATAGATGCTATACCTGCTGGACCAGAAATTTCTATTCCTGGTTTTCTGAGATCTTCTGGAAGATCATCAATTTTCCATTCCCCATTTGCTTCCGATTTATCAAGAGGAGCTGGCATGATACCATTTCTAGCCTTTTCTTGATTCTCAATCCTTTCTTTTCGAATTTCTTTTACTTCATCACTGAATTTATCATGAAGATTAACAAGTAAAGTTTGAAATTCTGGTGTAAAAATATCATTACACTCAATCTGTGACTGAAAAGATAATCTGTCTCTCAAAGTAAGTTCTCCTCATATTAATTATTATCAGGAAAATTATACTATTTATTTGACTTAAATCTATATGTTGAAAACTAAGAAATCAGCTCTTTCAAATCTGAAACGTCTCTATCAGATCGTAATCTTCCAAGAGCCTTTCTTTCAATTTGCCTAATTCTTTCTCTAGTTAGACTTAAGTCTTTTCCTATTTCTTCTAGAGTTCTAGGCTTACCATCAGTAATTCCAAACCTTAGCTCTAAAACTTTTCTTTCTCTATCATTAAGTTGACTAAGCACAGAATCTATATGACTTCTCATAGAGGATTGGGCAGCTACTTCAGGCGGAGTTGGAGTCGATTCATCTTCTATAAGATCGCCTAACTCATTTTCACCCTCTTCACCAATTGGAGTTTCAAGTGAAACTGGTTCTTGAGCCATCTTGAGTATTTCAGCAACTTTATTTGGTTGCATTTCCAATCTGTCAGATAGCTCCTGGATAGAAGGTTCTCTATTAAATTCTTGAGCCAATTCTCTTCTTGATCTCATAATTTTATTTAATGTCTCAACAACATGAACTGGAATTCTGATAGTTCTAGCTTGGTCAGCTATTGCTCTTGTTATTCCTTGTCTTATCCACCAAGTAGCATAAGTTGAAAATTTGAATCCTTTTCTAAAATCGAATTTTTCAATTGCTCTCATTAGTCCAATATTTCCTTCTTGAATCAGATCTAGCATAGATAATCCTCTGTTTAGATGTTTTTTAGCTACAGAAACTACTAATCTAAGGTTAGCTTCACCTAAATGCTTTCTAGCTTTTTCACCTTCTTCTTTTAATATTCTGAGGTGATTTCTAAAAATATTACCTTCTGTAAGTTCTGCTATTATGGGATTTGGATTCTTGATAGTTTTTTCTATATTTAATTTCGATTTGATTAGATAATCTTCTGGGAAAATTCTTCTCAAAATTGATAATTCTATAATTTTTTCCTGAGTTTCTTCAAGAGGTATTCCAGTACTGTCTGAAATATATTTTGAAGCTTCTAGAAAAAAATCATCAATTTTTTGTCCGTCTATAATTTCTTTTACTTTTTCATTTACAGAAAGTTCAGATAAAGTAAATTCACCTTTTATATTGAGAAATTTCTTTAATGATTTGGTAATTTCCTTTAGATCTGATATTTTTTCGAGTAATTTTTCAATGATAAACCCGTTAAGATCCTGATTATCGTAAAAGCTGTTTGCGTAATCTATTTGTTCATCAGAAAACTCTGAAGGCATTATTAGAATTTTTTTCAAAAAAATAGAACTTTCAATGGACCTCGCTAATATAACTTCATCTTTTGCAGATAGTAAGTTTACTTTACCAATTTCTTTGAGATACATTCTTACTGTGTCATTTGAAAGTTCAGAATCATCTTTATTCTTTTTTGAACTATCTTTACTAGATTCTCTTCTTTGTTCCCAACTTGTTAATTCTGAGCTGCTAAATGATTTTAAGTCTTGTTCTTCTTCATTTGCTTCATCTTCTATTGAAGTTTTACTTGAGCGATGAATTTTATCATCATCTGCTTCTTCAAAACCCTCTTCAATTATGTTGCCATCATCATTTGATTTTTGAATCAATTATATCTCTCCTTTTTTTTACCCCTGAATTATAATTTTATTCCATTTTCTAAAAAAAAAGAACATAAATTTAATACAGGTTTTACACTTGATAGTTCTAAATATTGTATATACTCTAGATAAAAATATATTTTTTCGAAGAAGAGGGAAAAAAATGAGCATTTCAAGTAAATTCAATTTTGATAATTTATGGTCCGAAAAATCAACTGACGCAGATAGACTTATAACAGAGCATGCAAAGTATGATTTTGCTGTAGCTTATCCACCTTATGAAGCTGTTCCAATGTACGGGCTTATAGATGGTTTAAAATCAAAAGTTGATGCAGATTTAGAAAAAGTTTCTATTGAAATGGCTTATTATCCTCATGTTCAAGGTGATGAATCATTAAGAGAATTCACTGCGAATAAAATTAAAACTGATAGAGGTATAAATGTAAATAAAGAATCTATTGTTTTGTGTAATGGATCAGGAGAAGCCAATGGATTGGTTATTCAAGCTTTGATTGATCCAGGTGACTTTGTTATCACTGAACAATTTGTTTATATGGGTACTACTAAGCAATTAAACTATTTTGATGCTAATATCGTGGGATCACCAATTGATGATCAAGGTTTAATACCTCATAAGTTTGAAGAAACAATTTTAGAAATTAAGAGAAATAATGGAGTAATGCCAAAAATGCTTTATACTATTCCAGAGCATCAAAATCCTACTGGTTCAACTCTTCCTAAGTCAAGAAGAATAGAAATTATAGAAATTTGTCACAAATATGGCATTCCTATATTAGAAGACGATTGTTATGTAGATAATAGATTTGAAGGTTCACCAGAACCATCTTTTGCTTCACTTGATGATTCTGGAATGGTCATTTATGTCGGATCATTTTCAAAACTTATAGCACCTGGATTAAGAATGGGATTTTTTACAGCAAGTGATGAAGTTATAGATAGAGCCCTGTCTGTAAAGGTTGGTTCTGGCCCTAATCAGTTTACTGCATATGCTATAGATGGATTCCTAAGAAGTAATTTAGATCTACAAAAATCAAATTATGACAAAATATTGAAAGATAAAAAAGAATCTATGGAAAGAGGTTTACAGGAATTTTTTTCTAATACTAGTGCAAAATGGTCCTCTCCTAAAGGTGGTTGTTACACTTGGTTGGAAATGACAGATGGGACTAATCTATCTGAAGTTAGAGATGAAGTTTTTGATAGAGGAGTTGGGTATATTGCCGGAGATATGTTTGCCCCAAATGGGGATGGACAGAATATGGCTAGATTATGTTTTGCTTTTGAATCGGTTGAAAAAAATTATGAGGGAATTAAAGAGTTAGCTTCAATATTTAAGAGCCTAAAAGTAATTTAAGTATTTTCATATATATGCATTTCTGCATTATTTCCTACATAAAACCCTACTCTTTGATGCAAATTATCTGGTTTGATATTTAATATATTTTTCTCCCCATCTGAGGCAAATCCATTTGCATTTTTTGCTATCAAAGACAAAGGATTGCACTCATAAATCAATCTTAATTTTCCTAAACCTGTTTTAGAGTCAGCAGGATAAGAAAATATACCACCTTTGATTAGATTTCTATGAAAATCAGCTACTAATGACCCTACATATCTAGAAGTATAATTACCATTTGCACCAGATTTAAGTGATTTGAGCCATCTTTTATCTTTGTCTGAAAAATTATTCCATTTAGATTCATTTATTGAATATATCTTTTCGTTACCATAAGAAATGTTTTTAATTGTTAGAAATGGTATACCATTTTCATCGAAGCTAAAAATAGACGTATCTTCACTCATTGAAACGCACATATCTGAAGATGAGCCATAAACAGTATACCCAGCAACTATTGCATCCTTACCCTTCTGCAGAAGGTTTGATTCATCATTTTGATCATTATTAATTTTTTTATAAATTCCAAAGATTGTACCTATTGTTACTGAAACATCAATATTAGATGATCCATCCAGAGGATCAAAAACTACAACATATTCAGCTTCTTGATTATTTGGGCTCGGAATAATAACTGATTCAATTTCTTCAGATCCCATCAAGAAAACTTTTCCTGAATCTGATAAATTTTTTATTAATAAGTCATTAGAAAATTGATCTAATTTTTCTACCTGTTCACCTTGAACATTTATTTTACCTGTTTTACCAACTAAACTATTAATCTTAGAAACTCGAACTACTTCAGAAATTTCGTAGCAAGTCTTAGAAATAATATTAATAATACTCTTAAGATCAGAGTCTATTTTTAAGTTATCCAGATGCTGGGCAAGAGTAATATTTTTATTATCCATAATTAATATAGTTTAATGGTTTAAGTATATTTATAGAAACATATTACTTAGGCAAGAGTTTTTCAAGAAATTTATACGGTTATATTACACCAAAAATAATTTATCAAATTATTTTATTTATAGTTGTGAAGTGAATAATTAGTTTAATATTTAGACTACAGATATAAGAACACCTGAAATAATTACAATTATGTAAAATGACATAATTACTGCAGATCTTTTAGATTCTTTCACTATTAAGTTGTTATCAACTGATTTTCTCATAATTAAAATCTTTGTTTATTTCTTTTATGTTGATTATTATCGACAATAAGTATTACCTAACTATTATCAATATGTTACGTATTTGTTTAATAATGAAAATTATAATCATCTGTAATATTTTAGAAACATTTCTTTAACTCTTTTGAAATATTGCCTAAATAAACTCATTCCATAGTTTAAATTATTTGAAGGAGTAATGTTATGGATTTTAATCCCGTAGCTCTTGATATAGTATGGACGCTACTGGCAACCGTTCTTGTATTCTTAATGCAAGCAGGTTTTTCTCTGTTAGAGGCTGGTGCGACAAGAGCAAAGAACTCAATAAACATAGTCATGAAAAATGTTATGGATATGTCCTTGGGTTCACTAGTGTTTTGGTTGGTTGGTTTTGGGTTTATGTTTGGAAGTAACAGTTCTGGATGGATCGGAACCGATAACTTCTTATTATCAGAAATAGACCCTGCATCTGAAACTGGATATTTTGATTTTGCATTCTTTATATTCCAGACCGTTTTTGCGGCAACAGCAGCAACTATTATTTCTGGTGCTGTGGCAGAAAGAACTAAATTCACTGCTTATCTTATTTATGCTGTAGCAGTAACTGGATTTATTTATCCAATATTTGGTTCATGGGTATGGGGTGGAGGATGGTTGAATGATGTTGGCCCTGGTTTTGTAGACTTTGCTGGTTCAACAGTTGTTCATAGTGTTGGTGGATGGGCTGCTTTAGCTGGTGCTATTGTAGTTGGTCCAAGACTTGGAAAATATATTGATGGTGCACCACAAAGATTA